>JALYWQ010000200.1 GCA_030852625.1 Actinomycetota bacterium | reverse complement strand
ACCTCGGCCTAGCCGCCCACCCCGCGGTCGCGGCCGCCGCCCACGCCGCCATCGACCGGTGGGGGACGGGGAGCGGCTCCTCCCGGCTCGTCGTCGGCTCCCGCCCCGTGCACGACGAGCTCGAGGCCGAGCTGGCCGCGTGGCGGGGCACCGAGGCGGCCCTCGTGCTCGCCACGGGCTTCGCCGCCAACCTGGCCGTGGTCGCCACCCTCGCCGACGATCCGTCGGTGCTCGTCGTGAGCGATGCCGTGAACCACGCCTCGATCATCGACGCCTGCCGGCTCGGACGGGGCCGGGTGGCGGTGGCCCGCCACAACGACGTCGACCACGTCGAGGCCCTCCTCGCCGGTCACGACGGGCCCACGATCGTGGTCACCGACACCGTGTTCTCGATGGATGGCGACGAAGCCCCCGTCGATCGCCTGGTGACGGTGTGCCGAGCCCACGGCGCGCTGCTCGTGCTCGACGAAGCCCACGCGGTGTTCGGTCCCACCGTCGACCTGGCCGCACCGCACTGGTCTGGCGTCGAGGTGGTGCGGGTGGGCACCTTGTCGAAGGCCCTGGGCTCGCTCGGCGGCTTCGTGGCCGGGTCCCGCTCCGTGATCGACCTGCTCGTGAACGCCGCTCGGCCGTTCATCTTCTCCACCGCGTCCTCACCGGCTGATGCGGCGGCCGCGCTCGCGGCTCTGAGGATCGTGCGGAGCGACGAGGGGGAGCGGTTGCGCCGTCGACTGCGCGGGCACATCGATCGGGTGGCCGGTCCTTCGCACCCCTCGCCCATCGTGCCGATCGTGATCGGCGACGAGGTGGCCGCGATGCGAGCGTCGGCCGGGCTGCTCGACGCCGGCCTGCTCGTGCCGGCCATCCGGCCGCCCACCGTCGCCCCGGGCACCAGCCGGCTGCGGGTGGCGCTGTCGGCCGCCCACACCGACGACCAGATCGACCGCCTGGTGCGGGCACTGGCCGAGCTCGCCGACCCGGTGGTGGAGGCGGTGGGCTGATGCTCGTGCTCTGCTGCGGCACCGCCACGGAGATCGGCAAGACCTGGGTCGGTGCCGCCACCCTCGCCGACCTCCGCCTCCGTGGTCGCACGGTGTCGGTGCGGAAGCCGGCCCAGTCGCACGATCCCGACGATCCCGCGCCCCTGGACGCCGCCGTGCTGGCGGCCGCCACGGGGGAGGACCCGGACGACGTGTGCTCGCCCGACCGCACCTACCCGCTGCCGATGGCGCCGCCGATGGCCGCTGCCGCGCTGGGCCGCCCGGTGCCGCTCCTCGAGGACCTCCTCGCCGAGCTCACCTGGCCCGAGCCGGAGCCCGACATCCGGTGGGTGGAGACCGTGGGCGGGCCGCGGTCGCCCGTCGCCGTCGACGCCGACGCCGTCGACCTGGCCAAGGCGCTCCTGCCCGACCGCATCGTGCTGGTGGCCGACGCCGGGCTCGGCACGATCAACGCCGTGCGGCTCTCGATGGCCCCGTTCCTGGAGCTCGGCTTCGAGCCCCTGGTCATCCTCAACCGCTTCGACCTGCACCACGACCTGCACCGGCGCAACGCGGCGTGGCTCCAGCAGCAAGGTGTGCCCGTCCTCCTCAGCGTCGAGGCGCTGAGCGAGGTCCTCTCGCTCTAGCGTTCGCTACAGGCCGATGACGGGCGGGTTCGGCTTGCCGTCGGCCTCGCAGAGGGCGAGGTAGTAGTCGCGGATCGTGCCGGCGTCGATCACCATCGTGACGTTGCCGGCCTCGTCGAGGTTGAGGTTGGCCCCGTTGATGGCGAAGAAGACGTCGGTGAGCTCGGTGTTGGTCTCGGGCACGTGGAGCGTGTGGACGGAACCGGCGGGCTCGAACAGGTAGCTGCCGGCCAGGTTGATGTCGTCGGGGTACTCGAGGTACTTCCACGACCCGCTCATCGTGAAGGCGTAGACGGTGCCGGTGTGCTTGTGGGTCTGCACCGTCATGCCGGGCTCGAACTTGGTCCGGATGATCCAGAGGCCCTGGTCGACGTCGACCTGGAGCAGCTGCATCGTGGACCCGTCCCCGAGATCGACCCACGGCAGGTCTTCGGTGTGGCGGAGGATCGCGGTTGGGGCTTCGACGACGCTCATGCCGCGGACCGTACTTCAGGCGATGCGCGAACGGGGGCGGGGCTGGACGGGGCACAGCTGGGAAAGCGGTGCTGCGCACATGGCCTCGCCTTTCGGCTCGGCTCGTTACGGGAAGATCACCGCGGCGAGCTCGTGGGCCCGGTCCCGCGCCGCGGCGGGGGTGACGGGGCGGATGGCGAGGTGCTCCACGACCTGGGCGAAGACCTGGCCCCGGATGACCCGTGCCACGGCAGCCGGATCGCCCCGCAGCTCGGGGAAGTCGTCGCGCAGCCACGCTTCCATCGCCACGGTGAGGGCTTCGACCACCTCCGTGGTGGTGGCCACCGCGGCCTCCTCCTGGCGGATCCCTTCACCGACGAGCAGCCGCCACACGGCCTCCTCGGCGAGGGCGTTGGTCCACAGCCACTCGAGCAGGAAGGCCAACCGCTCTCGCGGGAGTGTGGCCGGGTCGACCGGCGGGGCCTCGGCGGCCAGGCGCTCGCCGTAGCGGCGCTCGGCGATCACGGAACGGAGGAGGTCGGCCTTCGACGGGAAGTAGTGGTAGAGCGTGGCCACGTTGAGGTTGCACGCCGCCGCCAGTTGGCGCATCGACGCCGCCGACGACCCTTGCGAGCTCATCAGCTCGAGCGCGGCGTCGAGGATCCGCGACCGCTGGTCGGGCGCCTCGGTGGTGACGGTCATCAGCGTTCCGGGGTGAACACAGCCGGCAGGTGCTCGAGCGAGAGCACGAGCGACGAGTTGCCCCGCTGGGGCAC
>JALYWQ010000188.1 GCA_030852625.1 Actinomycetota bacterium | reverse complement strand
GCCCGGGCCCGGTCGCGGCGCGACACGCCGTCGAGGTCGTCGCCCCGGTCCATCGGCTTCGGCGGAGCCGACGCCAGGACCGTTGCGGCGGTGGCCACGGTGGCGGTCTCGATCGGCTCCCGACGGCGCAGCTCCCGCTGGAGCTTGCGCACGTCCTTCTCCTTGTCGGGCGTGACGAAGGTGATCACCGTGCCGGCAGCGCCGGCCCGACCGGTGCGGCCGGAGCGGTGGACGTAGTCCTTGTCGGACGCCGGCGGATCGAACTGCAGCACGCACGCCACGCCGTCGACGTGGATGCCGCGAGCGGCCACGTCGGTGGCGACGAGCACCTGCACCCGACCGGAACCGAACGCCGCCAGGGCCTTCTCGCGCTGGCTCTGGCTGCGGTCGCCGTGGATGGCCTCCGAGCGGACGCCGGCGTTGTTGAGCTGCTTCGAGAGCCGCTCGGCACCGTGGCGGGTGCGGCTGAACACGATGGCCGGCCACGACCGCTCGACCACGGCGGCGGCGATCTGGATGCGCTCGCCCTGGGTGACGCCCCAGAAGCGGTGGGTCACCTCGCCCTGCTCCTCCATCGACTCGGCCTCGTGGTGGGCCGGGTTGCGCTGGTAGTGCTTGATCAGCACGTCGACGTCACCGTCGAGGGTGGCTGAGAACAGCAACGTCTGGCGGTCGTCGCGCACCTTGTCGAGCAGGCGCCGGACCTCGGGGAGGAACCCCATGTCGGCCATGCGGTCGGCTTCGTCGACCACGGCGACCTGCACGTCGTCGAGGCGCAGCGAACCGCGGTCGAGCAGGTCCTTGAGGCGGCCGGGCGTGGCGACGATGACCTCGACGCCCCGCTGCAGCTCCTTCATCTGGCGCTGCATGCCGGCGCCGCCGTAGATGGCGAGCACGCGGGTGCGGGTGCCGGCGCAGAGCTCGTTGAGCTGCTCCTCCACCTGCGAGGCCAGCTCGCGGGTGGGCACGAGCACCATGGCGGTGGGCTTGCGGGACGAGGCCGGCTGCACGCGGGCGAGCAGCGGCAGGCCGAAGGCGATGGTCTTGCCGGACCCGGTGGGGGCCTTCCCGCAGACGTCACGGCCGGCGAGGGCGTCGGGGAGGGTGGCGGCCTGGACCGGGAACGGCTCGGTGATGCCGAGCTGGTCGAGACGGGCGCACAGCGCGGCGGGCACGCCGAGCTCGGCGAAGGTGGGGGGCATGGTCTTGGTTGGCTCCTGCATCGAGGAGCAGCGCGAACGAGAGGTCCGGACGGGGCCGGCGCAGATCGGGGGGAGCGCTGCTCGTGGGGGTGGCTGTCTCAAGCCACAGCTCGACACGGCCCGTCAGCCGATTGCTGACGTGCGACGAGGGTACCGGCTCGCGCTCCCGACCACACCATCGAGCGGGTCAACTACCGTCGCCGCGATGGCCGACGGGCGCCGCGGTCGCCTCCGCTTCTCCTACGGGATCATGGGCTCGGGCAAGAGCACCGTGGCCCTCCAGGTGCACCACAACCTCACCCGCCGGGGCCTGGTCGGCGTGCTCTGCACGTTGTTCGACCGTGACGGGACCATGGTGTCGAGCCGACTCGGCGTCTCCCAGCAAGCCATGGAGGTGACCCCCGAGGTCGACCTCCTCGAGCGGGCCACCAAGCTGCGATCTGCGGAGGGACGGCTCGACTTCCTCGTGTGCGACGAGGTGCAGTTCTACCTCGAGGACCAGATCGACCAGCTCGCCGCGGTCGTCGACGAGCTCGGCGCCGACGTGTTCGCCTACGGCCTCCTCACCGACTTCCGGGGGACGCTCTTCCCGGCCACCCGCCGCATGCTGGAGCTGGCCGACGAGCACGTGCAGCTCGGCGTCGAGGCTCGTTGCTGGTGCGGCGAGCGGGCCACCCACAACGGCCGGCTGGTGAACGGGGTCCTCACGCGCGAGGGCGAGACCGTGGTCATCGGTGACACCGTCCCCTCGGCCGAGGCCCCGCTGTTCGGCGACGTCGTCACCTACGAGCTGCTGTGCCGCCGGCACTACCGGGCCGGCCTCATCGGCTGACGTCGTAGCTTCACACCATGGAACCGGTCATGGCGCGGAAGATGTGGCGGACCCTCGAGCCGTACCACGGGCTCGTGTACTTCGCCCCGGAGCCCAGAGCGGCCTACAAGACGCTCGGCGTTCGAGGGTTCTCGGGCTACTTCGCGTCGCGAGCGGCACCGATGGGCGCCGTGTCGGCCGAGGTGGTCGTCGCCACCTTCTTCAACTTCCATCCCGACGTCGTTCGCTGGGCCTTTCCGAGCTCCTGGGAGGCCACGACGCCAGCCGCGATGGTGCAGGCCCGACTCGAGGGCATCGACGCCGCACTGCGCCGGTGCTGCGGTGACCTGCTCGACGGGCCCGAGGTGGTGCGAGCCGCTGAGCTCGCACGGACCGCCGCGGCAGCGTGTGGCGTGCACGGTCGGCCCCTCTTCGCCGGCCACGCCAGCCTGCCGTGGCCGGAACCGGCCCACCTCGCGCTGTGGCACGGGATCTCACTCCTCCGGGAGTACCGGGGCGACGGCCACATCGTCTGCCTGGTCGACGCCGGGCTCGACGGGCTCGAGGCCCTGATCTTCCACGCTGCTTCCGGCGAGGTCCCCCGGTCGGTGCTCCAGGGGTCGCGCCGCTGGAGCGACGACGAGTGGAACGGCGGGGTGCTGGGCCTGGTCGAGCGTGGCCTGGTCGACCCGTCGGGTGCGTTCACCCCCGCGGGGGTCGCGCTCCGGCAGCGGATCGAAGACCGGACCGACGAGCTGGCGCTGCGCCCGTGGCTCGCCATCGGTGCCGATGCCTGCGACGAGCTGCGGGCGTTGGTCCGGCCGCTCAGCCGAGCCGTGGTGTCGTCCGGGGGCCTCGGCTAGGACGCAGGCGGCACGGCCGAACGGCGCGCACCGCCTGCAACGCCACATTCGCCGCGAGGTGTCCTCAACGCCGCACGACCGCGAGCAGGGTCGTGCTCCATCGGCCATGATGACCGGAGCAAGGTCAGTGGGAACGTCGAACTTCGGGGGGAGGGGACGCTGCGCACGGTGCGTGAGACGAAGACCGCGACGGCACTGTCCGTGGCCAACGTCGAAGTCGTCTACAGCGATGTGGTCCTCGTCCTCCGTGGCGTGAGCCTCACCGTGCCCGAGGGGCAGATCGTGGCCTTGCTCGGCGCCAACGGTGCCGGCAAGACCACGCTCCTCCGGGCCATCACCGGCCTCCTGGACATCCATCGCGGCAAGATCACCAAGGGCTCGGTGCAGCTCTTCGACCGTGACATCACCCGCACCGACGCCGCCCAGATCGTCCGGTCCGGCCTGGCCCAGGTGATGGAAGGGCGTCGGATCTTCCCCGAGCTCACCGTCGACGAGAACCTGCGCACCGGCGCCACCACCCGGCGCGACAAGGCCGCCGTGCGGGAGACCTTCGATCGCGTGCTCGACCTCTTCCCGGCCCTCCAACCGCGTCGCCGTGACGTGGCCGGCTACCTCTCGGGGGGCGAGCAGCAGATGGTCGCCATCGGTCGGGCCCTGATGGCCGACCCGAAGATCCTCCTGCTCGACGAACCGTCGCTGGGCCTGGCCCCGAAGGTGGTGGAGCTGATCCGGGACATCATCGTGCAGGTCAACGACCAGGGCACGAGCGTCCTGCTCGTGGAGCAGAACGCCACCATGGCCCTGTCGATCGCCGATCGGGGCTACGTGCTCGAGCACGGGCGGGTCGTGCGCGACGGCGGGGGCCAGGAGCTGCTCGCCGACGACGACATCCGCGAGTTCTACCTGGGCATGGGCGAAGCCGGCCGCAAGTCGTTCCGCGACGTGAAGACCTACCGGCGGCGGAAGCGGTGGGGCTCATGAGCGACGACCCGCTCCTCGTGGTCAACGACCTCACTCTCCGCTTCGGTGGTGTGGTGGCGCTGTCGAAGGTGTCGTTCGACGTGCGTCGCGACGAGCTGTTCGCGGTGATCGGGCCCAACGGGGCCGGCAAGACGTCGATCTTCAACTGCCTCTCGGGGGTCTACCGACCCCAGGAGGGCACGATCACCCTCGACGGCGCCTCACTGGTGGGCGTGCGGCCCGACCGCACGGCCCGGCTCGGCATCGGGCGGACCTTCCAGAACCTCGGTCTGTTCACCCACCTCGACGTGGTCGACAACCTGCTGCTCGGCCGCCACCACCGGATGCGCTCGGGCTTCCTGGCCGGCGCCGTGTGGATCGGCCGGTCGAAGCGGGACGAGCTCGAGCACCGGGAGGCGGTCGAGGAGATCATCGACCTGCTCGAGCTGTCGCCCTACCGCCGTCACCCGGTCGGGGCCCTGCCCTACGGCGTGCAGAAGCGCATCGAGCTCGGACGGGCCCTGGCCATGGACCCGAAGCTGCTCCTGCTCGACGAACCGGTGGCGGGCATGAACCTCGAGGAGACCGAGGACATGGCCCGGTACCTCCTCGACATCCGTCGCCGGCTCGGCCTGTCGATGATCCTCGTCGAGCACGACATGCACCTCGTGATGGACCTCGCCGACCGCGTCATGGCCCTCGACTTCGGGGTGCCGATCGCCACCGGCGCGCCGGCCGACATCCAGGCTGACGACAACGTCATCGCCGCGTACCTGGGCGGCGCGGCATGACGGAGATCCTGGATCGCAACCTCCCGTCGGCGGTGTTCCAGCGCGCCGCGTCGACACCGGATCACGTGGCCCTCCGCCAGAAGGAGCTCGGCCGGTGGCGCTCCTACACCTGGGGCCAGTACGCCGATCGCGTCCGCAGCATCGCCCGGGGCCTCCACGAGTACGGGGTGCTCCCCGGCGACCGGGTGGCGGTCCACGCCGACAACCGGCCCGAGTGGCTCTTCGCCGACCTCGCCGTGCAGTCGCTCGGTGCCATGACCGTCGGCATCTACCCCACGTCGCCGGCGGCGGAGGTGGCCTACCTCCTCGAGCACTCCGGCGCTCGGGTGCTCATCGCGGAGGACGAGGAGCAGGTCGACAAGGTGCTCGCCGTTCGCACCAAGCTGTCGGACCTGGAGCAGATCGTCGTGATCGATCCCCGTGGGATCGACATGGAGGGCAACGGGCTCCTCACGCTGGTCGATCTCGAGGCCGAAGGCGCCGGCTCCACCTTCGATGTCGACGGGACGGCCGCCGCGGTGCCGAACGACGACGCCGCCATCATCGTCTACACGAGCGGCACCACCGGCCCCCCGAAGGGCGCCATGCTCAGCCACGCCAACCTGCTGGCCGCGGCGTCGAGCGCGTCGTCCGCCTTCGACGTCGACGAGCGCACCGAGGTGCTGTCGTACCTCCCGCTCTGCCACGTGGCCGAGCGGCTCGTGTCGGTGATCAACGCCGTCACCCACGGCTACGTCGTGAACTTCGGCGAGGACGGCGAGACCCTCATGCAGGACCTCGCCGAGGTGCAGCCCACCTTCTTCCTCGGGGTGCCGCGGGTGTGGGAGAAGCTCATGGCGGGCGTCACGATCCGCATGTCCGACGCCGGTTGGTTGAAGCGGGCCAACTACGGGCTGTGGACACGGGTCGGCGCCGGCATCGCCCGACGCCGGTGGAGCACCGGCAAGCTGCGGGGCTTCGATCGCCTCACCTACCTCGTCGGGTGGGTGCTGCTCTACCGCCCGCTCCGCAACAAGCTCGGTCTCGGAAGGGTCCGCGGCGTGCTGTCCGGCGCAGCGCCGATCGCGCCGCAGGTGCTCGAGTTCTTCTGGTCCCTCGGCGTGCCGGTGCGGGAGGGCTACGGACAGACCGAGAACACGGCCCAGGCCACCATCACCCCGTCCGACGACGTGCGCCTCGGCAAGGTGGGCCGGGCCGTCCCCGGCGTGGAGCTCCGCATCGCCGACGACGGCGAGATCCTCACCCGAGGCGCGGGGACCTTCCTCGGCTACTTCAAGGACCCCAAGTCCACGAAGGCCACCGTCGACGCCGACGGCTGGCTCCACACCGGCGACGTCGGCGTCCTCGACGACGACGGGTTCCTGCAGATCACCGATCGCAAGAAGGACATCATCATCACCGCAGGCGGCAAGAACATCAGCCCCTCGGAGATCGAGAACCGCCTCAAGGTGTCGCCCTACGTGCGGGAAGCCGTCGTGGTGGGCGACGGGCGCAAGTACCTCGTCGCCCTCATCGGCATCGAGCTCGACACGGTGGGGGCCTGGGCCCAGCAACACCGCATCGGGTTCACCACCTACGCCGACCTGGCCTCGAAGCCGGAGGTGCAGGCGCTCATCGGCGAGTGGGTCGACAAGGTCAACGTCGAGCTGGCGCAGGTGGAGACGATCAAGCGGTTCGCGCTCCTCCCGAAGGAGCTCGACGAGGAGGACGGCGAGGTGACGGCCACCCAGAAGGTGAAGCGGCGGGCCATCGAGGCCGCGTTCGCGTCGACGATCGAGGAGCTCTACGCCGCATGAACCCGTTCGGCGCTGTGCTCGCCGTCACCGGCACCGACGTGCTGCAGAGCCTGGTGTCGGGCGTGGCCCTCGGCTGCCGCTACGCCCTGATCGCCCTCGGCTTCGTGATCGTGTTCCGGGCCACGGGTGTCATCAACTTCGCCACCGGTTCCTTCGTGCTCGTGGGCGCCTACCTCACCTACAACTTCCACAACACCTGGGGCGTGAACTTCTACCTGGCCATCGTGATGTCGATGGTGAGCGGCTTCCTCGTGGGCGCGCTCGTGGAGTGGGTGGTGCTGCGTCGCCTGGCCGGCGAAGCCCCGTTCACGGTGATCATGGTGACGATCGGTCTCCTCTACGTGATCGACAACCTCGTGACCGCGGTGTGGGGCCCGGAGAACCTCACCCTCGGCGACCCGTGGTCGGGCAACTTCTCGCAGGTCGGCGACGTCGTCCTCGGCCACCGCGACCTGTGGGCCATCGGGTTCACGGCGGTCGTGCTGATCGGGTTCCTCGGCTTCTTCCGCTACTCCACGATGGGCCTCAAGATGCGGGCCACGGCCTCCGACCCCGAGGCCGCCCGGGCCCAGGGGATCAGCTCCCGTACTGTCCACCGGATGGCCTGGGGCATCGCCGGGCTCGTGGCCGCGCTGGCCGGCACCACCTTCGCCACGGGGACGGCGTCGCTCCAGCCGGGCCTCGGCCTGCTCGCCCTGGCCGCCTTCCCGGCCATGATCCTCGGCGGCCTCGACTCACCCCTCGGGGCGGTCGTCGGCGGCATCCTCATCGGGATCGTCCAGCAGCTGACCCAGCTGCTCGCGCCGGAGTACCTCGAGTTCGCCGGTCGCAGCGTCGAGCTCGTGGTGCCGTACCTCGTGATGATCGTCATCCTCCTCTTCCGTCCCTACGGGCTGTTCGGCACGAAGGAGGTGCGACGGGTGTGAGCGAGCGTCGTGCCACCGGCTCGGCCGGCTTCCTCGATCCCCGGCAGCTGTTCCGGCGACGACCGCCCGGCGGTCAGCCCCACCGGCGCCTGGTGCAGGACTACGCCGACGACCTCCGGCTCTTCCCGAGCTGGTGGGCTCGCGGCGGCCTGCTCGTGTTGGTTGCGCTGTACGTGCTGATCCCCTCGCAGGAGCTGCTCGACGACGCCTGGCTCCGCACGTTCGTCAACGTCGGGATCTTCGCCATCGGGGCCATCGGCCTGAACCTCCTCACCGGCTACACCGGCCAGGTGAGCCTCGGCCACGCCTTCTTCGTGGGCGTGGGCAGCTATGCGGCGGCCTACCTCGGCGCCGAGCAGGGGTGGCCGTTCCTCGTCTACCTCCCGGCCGCCGCGCTCATCGGCTTCCTCCTCGGCGCGCTCATCGGGCCGTTCGCCCTCCGCCTCCGGGGCAACTACCTGGTGATCGTCACGCTGGGCCTGCTGTTCGTCGGCCGCCACGTGTTCCTCAACTGGGACAGCGTCACCGGCGGCAACCGAGGCGTCCGCCTCCGGGACGCCACCGTGAGCATCGGCCCGCTCGACTTCACCGACCTCGAGATCGCCGGTCGCAGCTACTCCCGTGAGGCGGCCTTCTTCTGGCTCACCTGGGCCCTCGTGGCGGTGGCGGCCATCGTGGCCAAGAACCTCGTGCGAGGTCGCATGGGACGGGCCATGCAGGCCACCCGCGACCGCGACCTGTCCGCCGAGGTGATCGGGGTGGACCTCGCCCGCACCAAGGTGGCGGCCTTCGCGTGGTCGAGCGCCTACGCCTGCGTGTCGGGGGTGCTCAGCGCGCTGTTGGTGCGCCAGGCCGGCGCCGACGACTTCGGCCTCTTCTTGTCGATCACCTTCGTGGCCATCGTCATCATCGGCGGTGCGGGGACGATCTTCGGGTCGATCCTCGGCGCCCTGTTCGTGGTCGGCGGCCGCGACTTCATCGGCCGCCGGAGCGACACCGCCCTGCTCGATCCGATCATCACCACGAGTCCGGGGGATCCCGGATGGCTGTCCGTGGGCGAGCTCAACGCCGTTCTGTTCGGCCTGTTCATCATCCTCTTCCTCATGCTCGAGCCTCGAGGCCTCGCCGCGCTCTGGCTGCGCGTGAAGGCGTGGTTCCGCTCCTGGCCGTTCTCGTACTGATCCTCCAACAACCTGCAACCAACACAAGGGGAAGCACACATGAAGCGACTGACCTGGTTCCGACCACTGGCCTTGCTCTTGGCCCTCGGGCTGCTCGCGGCAGCCTGTGGCGGCGACGACGGGGATTCGGACGACGCCGGTGACGACGGCGGCGACACCAGCACCGAGGAGCTGGCGGTCGTTCCCGGCTTCGACGGCACGACGATCCGAGTCGCGGCGCTCACCCCTGACAGCGGGCCCGTGTCGGTGATCGGCAAGCCCCTCACCAACGGCAACCGCGCCTACTTCAACTACATCAACAGCCAGGGCGGCATCGCCGGCAAGTACCCGATCGAGCTGGTCGTCGGCGACACCGCCTACGACCGCACGCAGGCCGCCACCAAGTACGGCGAGCTCGAGGGCGACGTCGTGATGGTCGCCCAGCTCCTCGGCACGGCGATCGTGGACGCCCTGCTCGGGGACCTCGAGGACGACGACATGATCGCCGTCCCGGCGTCGCTCGACTCGAAGTGGGTCCGTGAGCCGAACCTCCTCCCGGTCGGTGGCCCGTACCAGATCCAGGCCATCAACTCGATCGACTGGTACTACAGCCAGGCCGAGAACGAGGGCCAGACGCTCTGCACCGTGGGCTCCGATGACGAGTACGGCGACGCCGGCAACGAAGGCGTGCAGTTCATCGCCGACGAGCTCGGGATCGACGTGGCGGCCAAGGCCACCTTCCCGGCCCCCGGACCGCAGCGACCGGCCCAGAACTTCCAGGCCCAGATCGCCGAGCTGTCGGGTGCGAACTGCGAGGTGGTCTTCGTGATCGCCACGCCGTCGGACATGGCGGCGCTCGCCACCACGCTCGCCGAGACGCCGTCGTTCGCGCCGAAGAAGATCATCGGCCAGTCGCCGACCTGGATCGGCGCCTTCGCCGCCAACCCCTACCTCCAGGCCAACTTCCTGCTGGCATCGGAGGGCACGGAGTTCGGTGACACGTCGGTGCCCGGCATGGCCCAGCTCACCGAGGTCATCGGCAACCCGGAGCTCTCCGGTGAGCAGCAGCCGGACATCTACTTCAACTTCGGCTACGTCTCCGCCATCGCCACCGTGGCCCTCCTCGAGAAGGCCGTGGAGAACGGTGACCTGTCCCGTGAAGGCCTGCTCGAGGCCCTCGAGGACCTGGGCACCGTCAGCTTCTCCGGGCTGACCGGCGACTACGAGTACGGGGCCGCCGACGACCGGGTCCCGCCGGTTCGCAGCTCGATCTACAAGCCCAACCCGGCCAAGGGTGGCGGCCTGGAGATCGTGGAGCGGGACTACGAAGCCGACGTGGCCAAGGACTTCGAGTTCGAGTGATCCCGCAGTCCTGACCGGTTACGCAGTCGCAACGGGGGCCGGGCCGAGTGCCCGGCCCCCGGCGCGCCCGGGGTTGCGGGGCAC
>JALYWQ010000171.1 GCA_030852625.1 Actinomycetota bacterium | reverse complement strand
GCGACACCCTCACCTTCGCCGGCGACGTGCGCGACCCGGCCTTCAACGAACAGGTCGCGGCGGGCGTGGTGGACGCGTGGGGCGGGCTCGACGCCTGGATCGCCAACGCCGGCGTCTCCCCCGTCGTCACCCCGGTGGCCGACACCGACCCCGACGTTTGGCGGGACGTGCTCGAGGTGAACCTCACCGGCGCCTTCCTCGGCGCCCGGGCCGCGGCCCCCCACCTCGGCGAGGGCGGCCGCATCATCTTCACCGGCTCGGTGCTCGGCGAGCGCCCCCGCAAGGGCCTGGCCGCCTACAGCGCGTCGAAGGCCGGCCTCGTCGCCCTCGCCAAGGCCCTGGCCATCGAGCTGGCCCCGGCCGGCACCACCGTCAACGTGGTCGCCCCCGGTTGGTTCGACTCGCCGCTCGCCGAGGGGTGGATGAACCACCCGAAGCTGGACGCCGCCATCGTCGACCACACCGCCATGGGCCGGTGGGGCGCCCCGCGCGACCTGGCCGGCGCCTACCTGTTCCTGGCCTCCGAGGCCTCGGCCTTCGTCACCGGGACCGTGCTCTCGGTCGACGGCGGCTACCTGCTCCCCTGATGTCCCGCACCACCCGGAGGATGCGCTGATGGCCGACCGCAGGACGATGGTGATCACCGGCACCGGCGGCGCCCTCGGCACCGCGCTGGCCCGTCGGTTCGCCTGGGAGCCCGACACCGACCTCGTGCTGAGCGACGTGAGCGACGCCGCCCTGTCCGAGGTGCAGGCCGCCGTCGAGGGCTGCCCGGCCGAGATCGACACCGTGGTGGCCGACGTCAGCGAACCCGACGCGGTCGACGCGGTCGTCGCCCGAGCCGTCGAGCGGTACGGGAAGCTCGACGTCTACCTCGGCAACGCCGGCGTCCTCAGCCCCAACGGCCGCATCCACAACCTCACCACCGCCGACTGGGACCGCACCTACCGGATCAACGTGCTCGGCTCCGTCAACGGCATCCGCGCCGCGGTCGGCCCGATGCGGGCCCAGCGGTCGGGGTCGATCATCCTCACCGCGTCGGTGGCGGGGATGACGGCGTGGAGCCACGCGGCGCCGTACTGCGCCACCAAGGCCGCGGTGATCCAGCTGGCCAAGGTGGCGGCCATCGAATACGCCCGGGACGGCATCCGGGTGAACTGCGTGTGCCCGGGGACGTTCCGCTCGGCCATCCACGACGGCCTCCCCGAGGAGGCCATCGACGCCATCGCCGTGAAGCACCCGCTCGGCCTCGGCGCGGCCCCCGACCTCGTGGGGGCCTACTCGTACCTGGCCGGCCCCGACGCCGCGTGGACCACCGGCTCGGCCATCGTGGTCGACGGCGGCTACGCCGCCCCGTAGCCCGCCCCCGCCGAGACCGTGACGGGGATGCTCGTGTAGCGGGGCATGCCGGTCATCGGGTCGAGGTCGTCGGACGACGTGAGCTGGTTCACGGCCGGGCTGCGCCAGGCGTGCGGGAGCGACACGACGCCAGTGCGGATCCGGTCCGTCACCTCCAACAGGGCCTCGGTGGTGCCCTTGGCGTTGGCCACGGTGACGGTGACGCCGTTCGCCAGCCCGGCCGTGGCGGCGTCGTCGGGGTGCATCAGCAAGGTGGGGAACGGCGACCGCTGCTGCGACGCCAGGTCCTGCAGATCGGAGTTCATCTGGTGCGGCAGGCGCCGGCAGATGAGCCGGAGCGAGCCGTCCGCGTCGGCGCCGGCGTCGGCCGCCGCCCACACCTGCAACTCCTCGACGAGGGGCGCCGGCGCCAGGTCGAGCCGTCCCTTCGGGAGCCGGTCGGGCACCAGCCAACCCCACAACGGCACGCCGTCGACCACCACCCCGCTGGGCGACGCCTTCAGCTCGTCGAACGACACCCGGGACCGCTTGGTCTGGGCCCGCACCATGTCCTCCTCGGCATCGCCGCTCGACGCGCCCGGCAGGTCGAACCCCATGCGCTCGGCCAGGTCGGCCATCACCTGCCACAGCGGCCGGCGGTTGCCAGCCGGGGCCACTACCGGCGCGGTGTACTGGGCGAACGGCACCACGAAGGCCCGGTCGAGGAAGAACGTGAGGTCGTGGCGCTCGAGCTGGTCGCAGGTGGGCAGGACGTGGGTGGCCAGCTCGGTCGTCTGCGAGGGGTGGAGCTCGGTGACGGCCAGCACCTCGAGGGAGGTCAACGCCTCGCGGGTCCGTTCGGCGTCGGGGAACGACGCCGCGATGTTGCCGCCGTAGCTGACGACGGCCTTGATGCGGCCGGCGAGGATCTCGTCGCAGAGGATGGCCGAGGGGTACTCGCCGTAGAAGTGCTCGACGTCGGGACGGCTCACCGGCGGCGGCGCCGTCACCCGCTCCATCGTCATGGGCCCGGTCTCGTCCTGCGGCCGGATGACGCCGGGGCTGAAGAGCATCCCGCCTTCGCGGTCGAGGCTGCCGGTGACCGCGCCGAGGGCCCACCCCAACCACTCGGTGGCGTTGGGCGTCGGCCCCATCGACACGCCGGTGCCGGAGGCGTACACCAGCCGGTCCACCGACCCGAGCAGCTCCAACGCCGTCTCGAGTTGCGCCGGTTCGATGCGGCAGCGTTCGGC
>JALYWQ010000163.1 GCA_030852625.1 Actinomycetota bacterium | reverse complement strand
CTCCGCTCGAACGGCTCGTCCACCTCGTACCACCAGTCGTCGTGACCCTCGGCCCAGGTGGTGGTGCCGCCGATGTCGACGGCGGCCTTGAGCTCGACCCCCGCGGCGAGGCGTTCGACGTGCAGGTAGACGCAGACGTCGGCCGCCTCGTCGCGTGCGAGGAGGAAGCAGTTCTCCTGCCAGCTGTCGGGCGCGCCAGGCGGCCGGTCGTGCACGCCGTCGTCGGCGGGGCTCAGCACAGCCGCACCTCGCCCGTGGAGCCGTCGACCTCCACCGTGGCGCCTTCGGGGATGCGGCGGGTGCCGTCGCCGGTGCCGATCACGCACGGGATCCCGACCTCGCGGGCCACGATGGCTCCGTGGCTCAGCGGGCCTCCGATGTCGATGACCGCGGCCCCGACCACGGCGAAGAGCGGCGTCCAGCCGGGGTCGGTCAGTTCGCACACGAGCACGTCACCGTCGTGGACCCGGGCGTAGTCGGACGAGTCACGCACGAGCCGAGCCGTGCCGCGGTGCCGACCGGGGCTGGCCGCCACGCCCCGGACGACGGCACCGACCTCGGCCGGCCCGGTGTCGTCGTCTTGCTGGGCGATCGGCCAGCAATCGGGGATGCCGACGAAGCTGTCGGGGAGGTCGACCTCGAGCAGCTCCTTGCGGCGCTGCCGCCGTCGTTCCACCACTTCCGCATCGACGCGACCGGCCACCAGCTCCTCCACGGTGAGGAAGCTCACGTCGTCCACTGCGCCCAGCCGGCCCGCCTCGACGAGGTGACGACCGGCGACGTGGGCGGCGTGGCGCCCGACATCGATGCACTGGAGGAACGCCACCTTGCCCACCTCCCGCAGGGGCAGGTGCCGGTCGGCGAACCGCAGCACCGCCCTGGCTTGGGGGCGCTTGCGGCGCGGCAGGGCGGCCAGCAGGCGCGCCACGGCGACGCTGCGGTCCTCGGCGGTGGACGACGTCCGTGCGGCACCCATCTCGCGGTAGCGGTCGATCAGCGCGATGAGCGGCGCCCGGTCCTCCCGCCACGACCACGACGACACCTGGCCCTCGTCGGGGCCGTGGTAGCCGTGGCGCTGCACCACCTCATCGACCGCGAGCTCGTCGCGGGCGGCAGCCCACAGGTCGGCGATCATCGCCGTCTCCTCGGTGCCCTCGCCCGACGCCGACAGCGACAGCTCCAGGCCGGGCAGGCCGGCGGCCGCCGAGAGCTTGGCCAGCTGGTCGTAGCCGGCCTGCCCCACGAACACGTTGAAGCCGTGTTCGGTGGCGGCATCGACGAACCGTGAGCGAGCGTCGAGGAGCAGCTTGGCGGCCGCCTCGAGCGTGGTCGGCTCGGTGGCGGTGACCGTGCGCCACCACTGGTCGACGTCCCGACGGATGGCCCGTACCCGTCGTGGCAACAGGGCGACGTTGCGGGGCGCCCGGGCGAGCACCGAGGGCACCCGTCGCCAGGTGGGGTTCGACACCGCGTCCTCCCGAACGCGACCGAGCACCTGGAGCTCGAGGGCGTCGGGGTCGGTGCCGGGCACCCGGTCGAGGGTGCGCCGCAGCAGGTCGACGTTCACCGCGGCCCGCCCGTAGAAGAGGGCCGCCGTGCTGTCGGCCAGGGCACCGGTGAGCTCACCGCGGCGGAAGGCGCCGAACTTGTCGCAGTAGATCCGCTGGCTCGACTGCTCGGTCACCCACCCCCAGAACGACCACGTCAGCGGGGTGAGCACGCCAGGCATGGCCTCCTCGAAGTTGGCCCGGCTCCAGAGCAACCCGTTGGGCTCCGTGACGTGGAGCAGGTCGACGTCGGTCACGTTCGCTGCACGAGCGCCGCCGGCGTGCGCCCAGCCTGGGGGTTGACGGTGAGGTTGAGGTCGGCGATGCCCGTGCGGCCATCGGCCTCGACCTCGAACAACCGGTCGGTGGCCGTGAACCAACCCTCCCGGATGTCGAGGAAGGTCTGGTGGCCTCGGGTGGTGCGGACCACGAGCTCGGCACCGGACTCGCCTCGCACGGTGGCGACCACTGATCGAGGGGTCACGCAGTCCGACGCGGTGGCCACCTCGATGTCGACCGCCGCCACGGGATCGACCTCGCCGGAGCGCACCACGTAACCGAGCTCGAGGGCCA
>JALYWQ010000156.1 GCA_030852625.1 Actinomycetota bacterium | reverse complement strand
GCATGCGGATCGTGGCCGACATCATCGAGCACACGGCGCGGAACATGCCCCGCTTCAACTCGATCTCCATCTCCGGCTACCACATGCAGGAAGCCGGCGCGACGGCCGACCTCGAGCTGGCCTTCACCATTGCCGACGGCCTCGAGTACGTGCGCTTCGCCACCGACCGCGGTCTCGACATCGACGAGTTCGCCGGTCGGCTCAGCTTCTTCTTCGCCATCGGGATGAACTTCTTCATGGAGGTGGCCAAGCTCCGTGCCGCCCGCCTCCTCTGGCACCGGGTGATCGCCGAGTTCAACCCGAAGAAGCCCGGCTCGCTCATGCTGCGCACGCACTGCCAGACCAGTGGCGTGTCGCTCACCGAGCAGGACCCGTACAACAACATCGTGCGCACCACGATCGAGGCCATGGCCGCCGTGCTCGGCGGCACCCAGAGCCTCCACACCAACTCCTTCGACGAGGCCCTCGGCCTGCCCACCGACTTCTCGGCCCGCATCGCGCGGAACACGCAGCTGATCGTGCAGGAGGAGACCGGGATCCCCGCGGTGGTCGATCCCCTCGGTGGCTCGTACTACGTCGAGGCCCTCACCAACGACCTGGCCGACAAGGCGTGGGAGATCATCCAGGAGGTGGAGGCCCTCGGCGGGATGACCAAGGCGGTCGACTCCGGGATGCCGAAGCTCCGCATCGAGGAGGCGGCCGCTCGCCGCCAGGCCCGCGTCGACCGTGGCGACGAGGTGATCGTCGGCGTGAACAAGTACCGCCTGGCCGACCCGGACGCCATCGACGTCCTCGACGTCGACAACACCAAGGTGCGCGAGCAGCAGATCGCCCGCCTCGAGAAGATCCGCTCGACCCGGGACGCAGCGGCTTGCGAGGCCGCCCTGCAGGCCCTGCGCGATGGCGCGGCGTCCGACGGCAACCTCCTCGCCCTGTGCATCGACGCCGCCCGGGCCCGGGCCACCGTCGGTGAGATGAGCGACGCCATGGAGTCGGTGTTCGGACGCCACAAGGCGGAGATCCGTAGCATCAGCGGCGTGTACGGCGCTGCTTACGAGGGCGACAAGGGGTTCGAGGCCGTCCAGGCCGAGATCGCCGACTTCGAGGTCGCCGCCGGTCGCCGGCCCCGCATCCTCGTGGCCAAGATGGGCCAGGACGGCCACGACCGCGGCGCCAAGGTCGTCGGCACGGCCTTCGCCGACCTCGGCTTCGACGTCGACTTCGGTCCGCTCTTCGAGACCCCGGCCGAGGTCGCCCGCGCGGCCGTCGAGAACGACGTCCACGTCGTGGGTGTGTCGAGCCAGGCGGCCGGTCACAAGACCCTCGTACCGCAGCTCATCGAGGAGCTGGCCAAGCTCGGCGCCGGCGACATCCTCGTGGTGTGCGGTGGGGTGATCCCGCCGCAGGACTACGACTTCCTCTTCGAGGCCGGGGTCGTGGCCGTGTTCGGGCCCGGCACCAACATCCCCGAGGCTGCGTCGCGGGTGATCGAGCTGGTCCGAGAGAAGCTGCCCGCCTCTTGACGGCGCCGCTGGCCGATCGGGTGGCGGCCGGCGACCGCCGGGCCCTCGCCCAGGCGATCACGCTGGTCGAGTCCACCCGGGCCGACCACCGCGGCGAGGCCCGGGCGCTGCTCGACGAGCTGCTCCCCCGCACGGGCGGATCGGTGCGCATCGGGCTGTCCGGCGCTCCTGGCGCCGGGAAGTCCACCTTCATCGAGGCCCTCGGGCTCCATGCCGTGGACGCCGGCCACCAGGTGGCCGTGCTGGCGGTGGACCCGTCGAGCTCCCGCAGCGGCGGCTCGGTGCTCGGCGACAAGACGCGCATGAGCGACCTCGGTCGGCGAGCGGAGGCGTTCATCCGGCCGTCACCCAGCGGCGGCACCCTCGGCGGCGTGGCCCGCCGCACCCGCGAGGCCCTGCTGGTGTGCGAGGCGGCCGGCTTCGACATCGTCCTCGTGGAGACCGTGGGCGTGGGCCAGTCGGAGATCGCGGTGGCCGACCTCGTCGACCTGTTCGTGCTGGTGGCCGCGCCGGGCGGCGGCGACGAGCTCCAGGGCATCAAGCGCGGGATCATGGAGCTGGCCGACGTCGTCGTCGTCAACAAGGCCGACGGCGACCTCCTCCCGGCCGCGCAGCGGGCCGCCAGCGATCTCCGCAAGGCCCTCCACCTGGTTCGACCCAAGCGACCCGGGTGGGAGGTGCCCGTGCTCCTCGCCTCCTCGCTGGAGGGCGACGGCGTGGTCGACGCCTGGGAGGCCATCACGAGCGGCGTCGATCGGTTGCGCGGCGACGGGTCGCTCGATGCCCAGCGGGTGGAGCAGGCCGTCGCGTGGATGTGGTCGGAGGTGCAGGAGGAGCTCGTCGGCGGGTTCCGATCCGACCCGGCTGTGCGGAAGCTGCTCCCCGAGATCGAAGCCGAGCTCCGCGCCGGCAGCCGCTCCCCGGCGTCAGCGGCGCAGGCCCTGCTCGACGCCAGAGGCAACGGGCCCCGACACGACCAGCCCGGTCAGTAGCCGGCAGGTGCTCGGCCAGGCGACCAGCGGGCGGGAGCGCGCCGTCCTGGCCCTCCTCACCGCGGCCTTCGTGGTCCTCGGGCTGATCTTCGCGCTCCTCACGCCGCTGTTCGCCAACCCCGACGAGAGCGTCCACATCGACATGGCGCGCCACTACGCCGCCCACCCCACCGACCTCGCCGGCCCCGAGCTGCGCCAGACCGCGGGTGTGCGGGGTGCGGTGGTGGCCGCCGGCGTGCTCGACGCGCCAGCCGAGTCGCCGGTGGGCGCCATCCCCGAGGATCGCCCCGACTACGGATCCTTCGACGACTACGGCGGCCGAGCCGAAGCCACCGTCTGCCCGCAGCGGACGTGCCAGAACTACCACTTCATCCACCCGCCGGCCTGGTACCTGCTCGCGGCGCCGGCCGCCCGGGTGCTCGACGGCCGCCCGTTCCCGGCGACCGTCGTCGCCCTCCGGACGATGAACGTGCTCCTGGCCTCGGTGATCGTGGTGGCCACCTGGTACCTGGCCCGACAGCTCTGGCCCCGACGGACCCGTGCCGCGCTGGTGGCCGCTGGCGCTGTGGCCATGTGCGGCCCGCTGGCGGCCACCGCGGCGTCGGCCAACAACGACGGCCTCCTCCTTCCCTTGATGGCGGTGGCCCTCGCCATGATGGCGGGCATCCTGCGCAACGGAGCGACGATGGGACGCAGCCTGGTGCTGGGCGCCGTCGTGACCGTGGGGTTGCTGACGAAGGGCCAGTTCCTCGTGATCGCACCGATCGGCCTGGCGGCGGTGCTGCTCGCTCCCCGGGACGAGTCGTCGCCCCCGTGGTGGCACAGCTCGCTGGGCTACCTCGGCGCCGGAGCCGCCGGCGGCCTCTGGTGGCTCCGGATCATCATCGACACCGGCTCGACCACCCCGAGCGGCAGCGAGTTCGTCGCCGACCCCCGCCCCGGCCCCTGGAACGACAAGGGGCTCGTCGAGTACTTCGTCATGCGCGTCGGCGACATCGTCGACGCCGTCCCCGGCCAGTACGGCTACTGGCCGTGGAAGTTCGCCGAGCTGCCGTCGCCGATGCTCGGCGCGTTCCACATCGGGGTCGGCCTGCTGGTCCTCAGCTGGTTGGTGTTCCGGCGGTGGTCGACGCCCACCGTCGCCACCGCTCGGGTGGCACTGCTCGCTGCCGTGCCGTTCCTCCTGCTCGTGGCCGCGGTGGCCAGCTCGTGGGAGACCTACCGCGAGACCGGGTACGAGTACGGGCTGGCCGGACGCTACGTGTACGGCGGCCTGCCGATCGTTGCGGTGATGGCCACCGCTGCGCTCCTGGCGCTGAAGGATCGCTTCCGCCTGCCACACGCCAGCCGCCTGCATGTGCTGGTGCTCCTGGTGTCGGCCACGGCCGGGGCGGTCACAGCGGTCATCGTCTCGATGCACAGCAAGTACTTCACGACCGACAACGCCCTGCTGTTCGACCGGGCTGCCATCGTCGCCCCGGTCC
>JALYWQ010000144.1 GCA_030852625.1 Actinomycetota bacterium | reverse complement strand
GCTAGCGGGCGACGAAGTACTTGGCCTGGGGGTGGTGGCAGATGAGCGCGCTGGTGGTCTGCTCGGGTTGGTACTGGAAGCCGGTGTCCTCGGAGCACTCGAGGCCGATGCGGCCACCGTCGAGCAGCTCGAGGATCGTGACGTTGTCCTCGAGGTCGGGGCAGGCCGGGTAGCCGGCGCTGTAGCGGCCGCCGCGGTACTGCTGGCGGAACAGGCCGGCGAGCGCCGGACCGTCCTCGTCGACGAACCCCCACTCGGTGCGGATCCGCTTGTGCCACAGCTCGGCGAGGGCTTCAGCCATCTCCACCCCGAGGCCGTGGAGCAGCAGGTACTCCTGGTAGCGGTCGTCGGCGAACAGCTTGGCGGTGGCCTCCGACACTGCCGGGCCCATCGTGACGATGGTGTACGCCGCGTAGTCGAGCTCCTCCTCCTTGGGGCGGAAGAAGTCGGCGATGCAGAGGAACTTGTCCTTGGTCTGCCGCGGGTAGTGGAAGCGGGCTCGCTCGGCGGTGCGTGACTCGTCGGTCCAGATCACGAGGTCGTCGCCGTCGCTGTTCGCGGGGAAGTAGCCGTAGACCACCTGGGGTACGAGGAGGCCGCCGGCCTTGGCCTTGGCCAGCTCCTCGCGGAGCTGCGGGCGGATGCGGGCCTTGAAGTCGTCGTCGCTCTCGCCCTTCTCCGGGCGGAACTGCCACTGGTTGCGGAAGAGGGCGGTCTCGTTGATGAACCCGGCGATCTCGTCGATCGAGATCCCCTTCACCACCTGGCTGCCGAGGAACGGCGGCGTGAAGATCGGGTTGTCGGTCTGCACCTCGGGGCTCCGGGCGGGAAGGTCGACCGGTGCGGCGTCCTCGGACCCCTCCTTGGCGAAGCGGCCCCGCAGCTCGATGGTGGAGTCGACCGGCACCATGCCCCAGTCGGGGTCGTCGGCTTCGTCGCCGCGTCGCACGGCGCCGAGGCGGTCCATGACGTGCAGGCCCTCGAAGGCGTCCTTGCCGTAGAACAACCGGCCGTCGTACACCTCGCGCAGGTCGCGCTCGACGTAGACGCGGGTGAGGGCGGCGCCGCCGAGGAGCACCGGGATCTCGGCCAGGCCGCGGGAGTTCAGCTCCTCGAGGTTCTCGCGCATGATGAGCGTGCTCTTCACCAGCAGGCCGCTCATGCCGATGGCGTCGGCCTTCACCTCGACGGCCTTGTCGACCATGTCCTTCACGCCGACCTTGATGCCGAGGTTGTGCACCTCGTAGCCGTTGTTGGTGAGGATGATGTCGACGAGGTTCTTGCCGATGTCGTGGACGTCGCCCTTCACCGTGGCGAGCACGATGCGGCCCTTGGTGGAGCCCTCGACCTTCTCCATGAACTGCTCGAGGTGGGCCACCGACATCTTCATGGTCTCGGCCGACTGCAGCACGAACGGCAGCTGCATCTCGCCCTTGCCGAAGAGCTCGCCGACGACCTTCATGCCGGCGAGGAGCACGTCGTTGATGATCGATAGCGGGGTGAGGCCCTGGGCCATCGCGTCGTCGAGCTCGGCAACGAGGCCGTCGCGGTCGCCCTCGATGATGCGGGTGGAGAGGCGCTGCTCGATCGGCCAGCCCGACCGGTCTTCCTTCTCCACCTCGGTGGTGCTCACGTTCTCGAACATCTCGAGCAGCACCTGGAGCGGGTCGTAGTCGTCGGTGCGGCGGTCGTAGATGAGGTCGAGGCAGACCTGCTTCTGCTCCTCGGGGATGCGGGAGAGCGGCGTGATGCGGGCGGCGTGGACGATGGCGGAGTCGAGGCCGGCCTGCACGCACTCGTGGAGGAACACCGAGTTGAGAGCGTGGCGGGCGGCCGGCTTGAGGCCGAAGGAGATGTTCGACAGCCCGAGCGTGGTGTGGACGCCGGGGAGGTTCTCCTTGATGAGCCGGATGCCCGCGATGGTGTTGGCACCGTCGAAGCGGCTCTCCTCCATGCCCGTGCCGAGCGTGAGGGCGAGCGGGTCGAAGAAGAGGTCGCCGGGCTCGAGGCCGTAGCGGTCGACGGCCAGGTCGTGGATCGCCTTCGCGGCCCGAAGCTTCCACTCGGGCGTGCGGGCCTGGCCCTCCTCGTCGATGCAGGTGCAGACGACGGCCGCGCCGTACTCCTTGGCCAGCGACAGGAAGCGGTCGAGCCGGGTGCCGGGGGCGTCGCCGTCCTCGAGGTTCACCGAGTTGAGGATGGCCCGGCCGCCGATCCACTGGAGGGCCGTCTCCACCACCTGCGGCTCGGTGGAGTCGATCATGAGGGGCACGGTGGCCTGGGTGGCGAACCGGCTGGCGATCTCGTCCATGTCAGCGGCGCCGTCCCGGCCGACGTAGTCGACGCAGACGTCGATCACGTGGGCACCCTCGCGCTCCTGCTCTCGGGCCATGGCCACGCAGGTGTCCCAGTCGCCCTCGAGGAGGGCCTCGCGGAACTTCTTCGAGCCGTTGGCGTTGGTGCGCTCGCCGATCGACAGGTAGGTGAGGTCCTGGTCGAACGGCGTGAAGCTGTAGATCGAGGTGGCGCCGTCCTCGTGCACCGGGTTGCGCACGGTGGGGGTGAGGTCCTTCACCGAGTCGACCACGGCCTTGATGTGCTCGACGGTGGTGCCGCAGCAGCCGCCCACGATCGACACGCCGAACTCGCTCACGAAGCGGGCCTGGTACTCGCCGAGCTGGGCCGGCGTGAGGTCGTAGTGCATGGCCCCGTCGACCACC
>JALYWQ010000124.1 GCA_030852625.1 Actinomycetota bacterium | reverse complement strand
CCTGCCACACCGATTTCTCGTTCTGACGTGGCCGCTACGTAGCGACCGAGCCGGCGACCCCGCCGCCGCTGTCCTTCGCGCCCTTGACCTTGACCTTTCGGCCCCGGCGCAATACGGGCAGAACGCGCCGGGCAGCTCAGGTTGTGGGCGTCCGCTTCCGGCGCAGGCCGGCGATGCGGAGGTAGGCGACCGCGGCGGCGAGCGCGGCGCTCGGCCACACCGCGCTGTGCATCGGCTCGACGCCCTCGCTGGAGTCGATCCAGCCGGTCCACACGATCCCGCCGAAGCAGATGGCGGCCGCGATCAGCGCCACGACCACCGACCTGGTGCGCCCGACCGCCGCCACCACCTCGCCGATGGCCAGCCCGAACAACGGTCCGACGATGTACGGCATCGAGCCCGTGAACTCGTACTCCCCGAGCATGAGGGCCGCCAGCGCCGAGACCAGCGCTGCGAGGAGGAGGGCACCAGCGGCACGGGTCGTCACGGGCGGTCACCGTACCTGCCCCGCGTTACGCTCCGGCCCCATGGCAGCCGACCCCGGAGCTCCCTCCCCGCCGACCTCGTCCGATTGGCCGGTCCAGGCGGCGGACACGATCGAGCGTGTCGTCGGCCAGGTGCGGGACAAGACCACCGGACCGGCCATCCGGGCCGCCCGGTGGATGGTCTACGGCACCTTCGCGCTCCTGGTGGGCGCCGCGGTCGCCGTCCTGCTGGCCATCAGCGCCGTTCGCCTGCTCGACGTGTACCTCCCCGACGCCTGGGTGGGCGAGGACCACACGTGGGTGGCCCACCTCATCACCGGCGCCCTGTTCACCGTCGTCGGGATGGTGCTGTGGAGCCAGCGGTCGAAGAAGCCCGATCCCGAACGCTGAGCGGGCGCCCGAGGCCTCGGCGCGCCCGGAATACCCGGGCCCCCCTGCCCGTTCTCCGGACCACACCATCGAGAGGCAACCAGCCATGACCGAACAGCGTGATGTGCGCGACGTCGTGATCGTCGGTTCCGGCCCCGCCGGGCTCACCGCCGCCGTCTACGCCGCCCGCGCCAACCTCGCTCCCCTCGTGATCGAGGGCGAGCCATCGTCCACCTCCGACCAACCCGGCGGCCAGCTCATGCTGACCACCGAGGTGGAGAACTTCCCCGGGTTCCCCGAGGGGATCATGGGTCCGGAGCTCATGGTCCGCTTCCGGGAGCAGGCCCTGCGGTTCGGCGCCGACATCCGCACCGAGAAGGCGAGCCGGGTGGACCTCTCGGCCCGCCCCTTCGGCGTGTGGGTCGGCGATCCCGACGCCCCCGAGCCCACCTACCTGGCCAAGTCGCTCATCATCTCCACCGGCGCCCAGAGCCTGATGCTCGGGCTGCCCGACGAGGGTCGCCTGATCGGCCACGGCGTGTCGACCTGCGCCACCTGCGACGGCTTCTTCTTCCGCGACCACGAGATCGCCGTCGTCGGCGGCGGCGATTCGGCAGTCGAAGAGGCCACGTTCCTCACGAAGTTCGCCAGCAAGGTCATCATGCTCGTCCGTCGCGACGAGCTGCGGGCCAGCAAGATCATGCAGGATCGGGCGTTCGCCAACGACAAGATCGAGATCCGGTGGAACACCGTGGTCACCGACATCGTGGGTGACACCAAGCTCGACCACATCGTCGTGCAGGACGTCGTCACGGGCGAGACGAGCGACCTCCCGGTCACCGGCTTGTTCGTGGCCATCGGCCACAAGCCCAACACCGACCTCGTGAAGGGCCAGTTGGAGCTCGAGGACAACGGCTACCTGGTGACGGGCCGCTGGGGCGGCGCCAGCACCACGAACGTCGAGGGCGTCTTCGCCTGCGGCGACGTCCAGGACCACACCTACCGCCAGGCCATCACCGCCGCCGGATCGGGGTGCCAGGCCGCCATCGACGCCGAGCGGTGGCTCGAATCCCAGCACTGAACCACCCGTCGGTCGAACACCTGTTCGCTTGACTGGGGCGGAATGCCCCGGGGGTAGCGAGCGTTGGAGCGTACACACACGAACCACCGGCCGGATGGGCCGGCCGAGGAAACCGAGGAACCATGCCCACCACGCTGACGGACGCCACCTTCGACGAAGAGATCGCCGGCTCCAGCGAGCCCGTGCTCGTCTACTTCTGGGCTGAATGGTGCGGCCCCTGCAAGATGATCGCCCCCATCCTCGACCAGATCGGCGAGGAGCAGGCCGGCAAGATCAAGATCGCCAAGCTCAACGTCGACGACAACCCCGACATCGCCCGCCGCTTCGACGTCATGAGCATCCCGACGCTCATCGTCTTCAAGGACGGCCAGCCCGCCAAGCGGATGGTCGGCGCCAAGGGCAAGGGCCAGCTCCTCGACGAGCTCAGCGACTTCCTCTAGGCCCAGCGGGGGGCCGACTCCCCCGTAACACCCAACGTCTCACCCTCCGTGGGGGCGACCTCGATCAGGGGTCGACCCCCACGGTCGCGTTCGGCGCCGGATCGAGGTGACCGGTGTTCTCCACAACGTTCCACACAGGGTGTGGACAAGGTCAACCTCGCCTTGACGGCGCCAACCCTGGATCAAGTCTCGAGGTTGGTCGAGCCTTCGGTCATGACCCGGTAGATGCGCTCCAGGTCTTCGAGACCGGAGAACTCCACCTGGATCTTCCCTCGCCCGTTGCCAGCCGCCATCGTGACCTGCACGCGGGTGCTCAGGGCGTCGGCGAGCAGCTCTTCGAGCTCGAGCAGGCCCGGCGGACGGAGTCGCCGCCCGGCACCCTGCTCGGTGCCGGCGCCAGCATCGGGCGCACCGCCCGGAGCCGCCTCGGCATCCGTCCCTGCGGCGTCAGCGTCGGCGTCGGCGGAGCCATGGAGCCGGACGGCCTCCTCGGCCTCCCGCACCGACAGCCCCTGCTCGACGATCTGCTTGGCCAGCGCCTCCTGGAAGGCGCGATCGGGCGTGCCGAGCAATGCCTTGGCGTGACCGGCGGCGAGCTGGTTCTCGGCCACGAGGCGCTGGATCGCCGGCGGTAGCTGGAAGAGCCGCAGGGTGTTGGCCACCGCAGAGCGGGACTTCCCCACCCGCTGGGCCACGGCTTCCTGCGTGAGCCCGAAGTCCTCCATGAGCTGCTGGTAGGCGGCCGCCTCCTCCAGCGCGTTGAGGTCCTCACGGTGGAGGTTCTCCACCAGCGCCTGCTCGAGCGAGTGCACCTGGTCGGCGTCTCGCACGACCACCGGCACCGTCGGCAGCCCGGCCCGCTTGGCGGCCCGCCACCGGCGCTCCCCCGCGATCAGCTCGTACTGCTCGTTGGGAAGCTCCCGGACGAGGATGGGCTGGAGCACGCCCAGCTCGGCGACCGACGCGGTGAGGCTCCCGAGCGCCTCCTCGTCGAAGTACCGACGAGGTTGCTGCGGGTTGGGCGCGATGGCTCCGACCGGCACCTCACGAAGCGCCGAGCCGCCTTCACCGCTGATGTCCGTGGGGATCAGCGCCCCCAGGCCCCTACCGAGCCCGCTGCGGCGTGCCACCGCTCACCTCCTTGGCCAGCTCCTTGTAGGCGATGGCGCCTCGGGAGCTCGAGTCGAATGCGATGATCGGCTGGCCGAAGGACGGGGCCTCCGACAGCCGGACGGTGCGCGGCACGACGTGCCGGCACACCTTGTCGCCGAAGTGCTCGCGCACCTCGGTGACCACCTGGTCGGCCAGCCGGGTGCGAGCGTCGTACATCACGAGGATGATGGCGCTCACCTCCAGCGCCGGGTTGAGGTTCTTCTGCACCAGGTTGACGTTGCGGAGCAGCTGGCCGAGGCCCTCCAGGGCGTAGTACTCGCACTGGATCGGGACCACGACCTCCGTGGCCGCCGCGAGGGCGTTCACGGTGAGCAGGCCCAGCGACGGCGGGCAGTCGATCAGCATGAAGTCGTAGTCGTCGCGCACCTCGTCGAGGGCTCGCTTGAGGCGGAGCTCTCGGCTGAACGCCGGCACCAGCTCGATCTCCGCACCAGCGAGGTCCAGCGATGAGGGGGCGCAGAAGAGGTTCTTCACCGAGGTGGCTTCGACGCAGTCCTCGATGGAGAGGTCGTGCAGGATCACGTCGTACATGGACCCCTGGAGGTCCCGGATGTTGACGCCGACGCCGGTGCTGGCGTTCCCCTGGGGATCGAGGTCCACGATGAGGACCCGGTAGCCGAGGTCGGCGAGGCAGGCGCCCAGGTTCACCGCCGTGGTCGTCTTGCCGACGCCACCCTTCTGGTTGGCGACGGCCATGATCCGCGGGAGCGGTCGAGCGAACGACTGCGGGGCCGCCTTGACCCCCACGACCTCCTGGTCGTCGTCACCCGGGTGGTAGATCGCGTCGGGCTGCTCCGACTCGGTCTCGTCGAGCTTCGGAAGGTCAGCGATGCCCGGCAGGGGCGCCCGCTCCGGCGCCGCCGGCGCGACGGGCGCCGGGGGAGCTGTGGGAGGCGCGGCCATGACACCCTCCGCTTCAGCTTCGGCGACCAGGGCTTCGAAGACGACCTGCTCCTCCGGGTCGTCCTCGGTCACCGGCGGGGGCGCCTCGAGGTGCTCGGGGTTCTCGACGAC
>JALYWQ010000094.1 GCA_030852625.1 Actinomycetota bacterium | reverse complement strand
GAGCTGGACCGGCTCGGCGTGGAGGTCAGCAGCGCGGCCCTGCACCACCTCGAGGCCACCGACGCGGGCTGGCGGGTGCGGACCGTCGAGCAGCACCTCGACGCCAGCGCCGTGGTGCTGGCCACGCCGGCCGGTCCCGCCGCGACCGCCGTCCGGGACGTCGCCCCGAAGGCGGCCACCCTCCTCGCCGGCATCCCCTACGCCTCGGTGGCCTTGGTGGCCCTCGCCGTGCCCCGCAGCTCGATCGACCGCGAGCTCGACGGCAGCGGGTTCCTCGTCCCGGCCGTGGAGGGACGCACGATCACGGCCTGCTCCTGGACCAGCGCCAAGTGGCCCCACCAGCACGGCGAGGGCACGGTGTGGCTGCGGGCGTCGGTGGGGCGCGACGGCCGGCCGCCGATCGACGACGACGCCGTCCTCGAAGCAGCCGTCCTCGCCGACCTGGCCGACACCATGGCCCTGCGCGGGCCGGTGCAGGAGGTGCGGATCAGCCGCTGGCCGGGCTCGTTCCCGCAGTACCGGCCGGGCCACCTGCGCCGGGTCGACGCCACCGACGAAGAGCTGGCCGCCGCCGCCCCCGGCGTCGTGGTCGCCGGCGCCGCTCTCCGCGGGCTCGGGGTGCCGGCGTGCATCCGGCAGGCCCGTGCGGCCGCCGCCCGGGTGCTCCAGCACCTCACCTGATCGGCCGCTCGCGGTCGGGTTGCCCTTCCGTCACCGGCGCGCAACAGTAGGACTCCCTTACTCTGACCGTTCACCGGTCCTTGCCGCGGAGGAACCTCCCGTGCACCGTGCTTCTCGCCGTCTGGCTTCCCTCGGGCTCGCCGTCGCCCTCGTCGGGGCCGCCGCCTGCTCCGGTGACGACGGCGACAACGCCAGCGATGCGCCCGACACCACCGAAGCCGTGGCCGCCGAGTTCGAGCTCGACCCGGCCGCGGCCGATGCCGCGGTGGCCACCTACGCCGAGCTCGTGCACACCTCGTACACCGACCTCGTCACGAGCGCGACAGCCATGCAGACCGCCATCGACGCCTTCCTCGCCGCTCCGAGCGACGCCACCCTCCAGGCCGCCAAGCAGTCGTGGCTCGACGCTCGCGTGCTCTACGGGCCCACCGAGGTGTTCCGCTTCTACGACGGCCCCATCGACGATGCCGACGACGGCCCCGAAGGCCAGATCAACGCCTGGCCCCTCGACGAGGCCTACATCGACTACGTCGAGGGCAACCTCGACGCCGGCATCGTGAACGACGTGGCGGGCGTCCCGGACATCACCACCGAGGTCCTGGTGGCGGCCAACGAGGAGGCCGGCGAGACGAACATCTCCACCGGCTGGCACGCCATCGAGTTCTTGCTCTGGGGCCAGGACCTCAGCGTGGACGGCCCCGGCGCTCGGCCGGTCACCGACTACACCACCGCCCCCAACGCCGACCGCCGCGGCACCTACCTGAAGCTCCTCGCCCAGCTGCTCATCGACGACCTCACCTCCGTCCGCGACCAGTGGGCCCCCGGTGCCGAGTACCGGGTGGAGTTCGAGCGCGACGGCGAGCAGTCGATCAAGAACATCTTCCGGGGCATGGGTGCCCTGGCCCAGGGGGAGCTGGCTGGCGAGCGCATCGCGGTGGCCTACGACAACCAGGACCAGGAGGACGAGCACTCGTGCTTCTCCGACAACACCACCGCTGACATCGCCGGCAACGCCCGCGGGGTGCGCATGGCCTACCTCGCTGACCACCCCGGCATCGACACCCCGTCGCTGTCGGACGCCGTGGCCGCCGCCGCCCCGGAGCTCGACGCCGCCCTGCGGGCGAGCCTCGACGACGCGGTGGCCCAGGCCGAGGCGCTCCAGGCACCGTTCGACCAGCTGTTCCTCGGCGCCGACGACGCCCCCGGCCGGGTGCAGCTCGACGAGCTGATCGACGACCTCACCGACCTCGGCGACCTGATCGCCGACACGGCGGCGAAGGTCGGCCACCCGGTCTCGATCGAGCTCGGCTAGCCAGGGCTGCATGGGGCGGCCGCTCCTCGTTGGCGTCGCGGCCGCCGCACTCCTCGTCGCGACGGCGTGCTCGGGTGACGACGGGCGCATCGCCGCGCCGACCCCGCAGGAGCTGACCCTCCAGGGCGGGAGCGGCACGGTGGACGTGGCCGGCAACGGGGCCTTCGCGCAACCGATGCCCCACCTCTCGAACGAGCAGCGCCGCCACTTCTTCGTCGGCAACAGCTTCTTCAACGACAACTGGGTGACGGCCCCGGCCTCGGCCACCGGCCGCGACGGGTTGGGACCCGTCTTCAACGCGCAGTCCTGCTCGTCGTGCCACTTCAAGGACGGCCGGGGCCAGCCACCGGCGTCACCCGAGGACCCGGCACGAGGGCTGCTGCTCCGCATCAGCGTGCTCGACGACGAGGGCCGGCCGGTCCCCCACCCTTCGCTCGGCGACCAGTTCCAGGACCGGTCCATCCGCGACGTGCCGAGCGAGGGGTCGGTGCAGATCACCACCACCGAGCAGCCGGGCTCCTTCGCCGACGGCGAGCCCTTCTCCCTCGGTGCCCCCACCTACGTGCTCCTCGATCCCGCGGGCGACCCCATCCCCGGCCTGCTGGTGTCGCCACGGGTGGCGCCACCCATCTTCGGCGTCGGCCTGCTGGAGAACGTCCCGGCCGAACAGCTCGAGGCCCTCGAGGACCCGGACGACGGCGACGACGACGGCATCTCCGGTCGGGTGCACCGCGTGCTCGACCCGCAGACGGGCCGGCCCACCATCGGTCGGTTCGGCTGGAAGGCGTCGGTGCCCACGGTGCGGGACCAGAACGCCAACGCCTTCAACGGCGACCTCGGCATCACCAGCTCGATCCGTCCCGAGGGCCCGTGCACCGGCGCGCAACCCGAGTGCCTGGCGGCCCCCCACGGTGGCGAGCCCGAGCTCGACGACCAGAAGCTCGACCGGGTGACGTTCTACGCCCGCACCCTCGCGGTGCCGGCTCGCCGTGACGTCACCGCGCCCGACGTGGCCGACGGTGCCCGGCTGATGGACGACCTCGGCTGCACGGCGTGCCACGTCGCGGAGCTCACCACCGGCCGTTCGGAGCTCCCCGACCTCGACCGGCAGACGATCCGGCCCTTCACCGACCTCCTCCTCCACGATCTCGGCCCGGGCCTGGCTGACGACCGGCAGGACGACGACGCCACCGGCCGCGAGTGGCGCACCGCTCCGTTGTGGGGCATCGGGCTCACCGAGGCCGTCAACGGCCACACCCGCTTCCTGCACGACGGCCGGGCCCGCAACCTCACCGAGGCGATCCTCTGGCACGGCGGTGAGGCCGAACCGGCCAAGGAGCGGTTCCGCCAGCTCTCCCGCCGTGAGCGGGCCGCCCTCCTCCGGTTCCTCGAGTCGCTGTGACGGTGCGGTGGTCGCGCGTCGGCCCGGCCCTCGCCGTGGTGGCGGCGCTGGCCGTCAGCGGTGGGCTGGCCCTGACCGACGATGACGGGACGCCTCAGCCGACCCCTGCGAGCGAGGCGGCCCCGGTGCCGATCACGAGCGATGCTCCCCGCTTCGAGCGACTCGAGCAACTGGTGGCGGCCAGCGATCTGGTCGTGCGGGGCACGGTCGTCGCCGTCGAACCGGGCCGGGTGTTCGGCGACCCGGGACAGGCCGCCGTCCGCTCCCGGCTCGTCACGCTGACGATCGACGAAGTCGTCGCGGGTTCGGGTGCCACCGGGTCGTCACTCGTGGTCGAGGAGCCGGGCTGGCTCGACGACGGGACCCCGATCGAGGTCGACGGCGTGCCCGCGTCCGCCGTCGGCACCACCGTGCTCTGGTTCCTCCAGTCGGTGCCGCCCCTCACCTCCGACGCCGGGTCCGGGCCGGCCACCTACGTCGTCACCGGTCCCCAGGGCCACTACGTGGTGGAGGGGGACCGGCTGCTCGGCGCTGGAGGCGACGAGGCCGAGCCGCTCGCCCGCCGACTCGAGGACCTCGGGCTCGACGGGCTGCGGGCCGCGATCCGGGGCCTGGTCGCGCCGACCTCGCCGTAGCGGCCAAGATCTACCCCCGTGTACCGACCGCAGCGCCGCCGTTCGCGCGCTGCGGGGCTCGGCGCGGTGCTGTCGGGCCTGGCCCTGTGCGGATCGCTGCCGCCGTTCGGCTGGTGGCCGCTGGCGTTCGTCGGCCTGCTGGGCCTCGACCGCTTGCTGGCCGACCAGCCCCGACGCACCCGGTTCGCCCGGGGCGCCCTCGTGGGCCTCGGCCTCTACATCCCGTCGCTGGTGTGGATGCAGGCCCTCACCGTCCCCGGGTACCTCATCGCCAGCTTCCTCTACGCGGGCATGCTCGGGCTTGGTGCCTCGATGGCACCCGCCGGCCGGGGTCGCTGGGCGGCGCTGGCGGGGGCCTGGACGCTGGTGGAGCTGCTCCGGTGGAGCTGGCCCTTCGGTGGCGTCCCTCTGTCAAACCTCGCCATCGGGCAGGTAGCGGGGCCGCTGGCCGGTGTAGCCCGCGTGGGCGGCGCGCTCCTGCTCGTCACCATCACCGTGTTGGCCGGCCAGGCCCTGGCGGCGTTCGCCGACGGTCAGCGGCGGGCGGCGAGCGCGCTGGCGGTGACCGTCGTAGCGATCGTCGGGCTGTCGT
>JALYWQ010000077.1 GCA_030852625.1 Actinomycetota bacterium | reverse complement strand
ACTGCAACCGGTGCCCCCGACGGAACCGGATCGACACGACCGACCGGTGGAGACGAGCATGCAGACCGTGGAGCAGACCGAGGACCAGGATCGCATCGAGGAAGCGCTGTCGGCCGCGCCGGAGCCGGACGAGCAGTCGGCGGCGACGTTCCGGGCCCTGCTCCTCAACACCCTCATCAGCGGCGTGACAAGCTCGTTCCTCTGGTTCGCCCTGACGTTCTGGGTGTACCTCGAGACCCGCTCGGTGGTGGCGACGGCGATGATCGGCGCCGCCTACAGCGTGTGCGCCGCCATCCTCGGGCCGGTGGCGGGCACCTTCGTCGACCGCCACCGCAAGCACGACGCCATGCTCGTCTCGTCACGGATCGGGACCTTCTGCTTCTTCGCGGCAGCCGCCATCTACTTCGCCATCCCCGGTGACGACCTCCTCCGCCTCCGCAACCCGGCGTTCTGGGCCCTCGCCGCCTTCACCCTGGCCGGGTCGGTGGCCGGGATGCTGCGCAGCATCGCGTTGGCGACCTGCGTCACCCTGCTCGTGCCGGAGGACCGGCGGGATCGGGCCAACGGGCTCATCGGCATGGTGTCGGGCGTGAGCTTCGCCATCACCTCGGTGTTCAGCGGCCTGGCGGTCGGGATGCTCAGCATGGGTTGGGCCCTCGGCATCTCCTGCGCCCTCACCCTGGCCACGTGGATCCACCTGCACACCATCCACGTGGAGGAGCCGGTGCCGGTGCCGAACGAAGGCGACCCCACCGGTCACGTCGATGTGCGGGGGGCGCTCGAAGCGATCCGGGCTGTGCCCGGGCTCATGCTGCTGATCGGGTTGGCATCGTTCAACAACCTGCTCGGCGGCGTGTTCATGGCCCTCACCGACGCCTACGGGCTCTCGCTCGTGTCGGTGGAGGCGTGGGGCATCCTCTGGGGCGGCATCAGCCTGGCCTTCATCGTCGGCGGCCTCCTCGTGGCCAAGTTCGGGCTCGGCCGGGTGCCGCTCCGGCTGATCATCGTGTGCAACCTCATCAACTGGATCGTGTGCTCGCTGTTCACGCTCCGGTCCTCGATCGTGCCCCTCGCCATCGGCATGTTCGTGTGGCTGCTGATGGTGCCGGTGATCGAGGCCGCCGAGCAGACCGTGCTGCAGCGCTCGATCCCGTTCGAGCGGCAGGGTCGGGTGTTCGGCTTCGCCCAACTGGTCGAGAACGCCGCCGCCCCCATCACCGCCATCGCCATGGGCCCCCTCGCCGAGCGGATCTTCATGCCCTTCATGACCGACGGCCAAGGGGCCGACTGGATCGGCGACTGGTACGGCACTGGCCCGGAGCGCGGCCTGGCCCTCGTCTTCACCCTGGCCGGCCTCATCGGCGTCGTGGTCACGCTCGCCGTGTGGGGCTCCCGCTCCTACCGTCGCTTGCGGAGCGCCTGGCTGGCCCTCGAGGACGACGCCGTCCCGGTGCCCGCGTAGCGGTCGCTCCTCTAGGTCACACGGCGCGGAGGTTGGTGGCGCCCATGGTGGCGCGACGGATGGCGTCGTCGGTGGCGTCGTCGGCCGGGAGCCACACCACGACCCGCTGCCCGTTGCCGTCGGGCAGGGAGAGCACCTCGTGGGCGATCTGCAGTTCGCCGACGGTCGGGTGGACGATCCGCTTGGTGCGGCGTCGCTTGGCCGCCACCCGGTGGGCCGACCACCGCTGGGCGAATGCCGGCGTGACCTGCAGGGCCTCGATCAGCGCCTGGAACCGAGCATCGTCGCCCAGGAGCGCAGCGACCCCCCGCAGACCGTTGGCCTGCTCGTCGGCCGATGCCTCCCAGTCGGGGTAGGTCGTGCGGGCTCGGGGGTGCAGGAACGTGAAGCGAGCCAGGTTGGCTCCGGCCGGATCGTCGAGCAGTCCCATCGGCGCCACCAACCGCTCCCACGTGGCGTTCGAAGCGAGCACGTCGAACATCGGGTCGAGCACGAAGGCCGGAGTCGACCCGAGCCGGTCGAGCAGGAGCTGCACCGTGGGCTCGACGGCCCGGTCACCCGCGTTCGGTTCCGTGCACAGCTCCGGCGTGGAGGTCACGTGGCCCAGCCAGAAGAAGTGGGTGCGGTCCTCCCCCTCGAGCTGGAGAGCATCCGCGATGGCCGACATCACCGACGCCGACGGGTGGGTGTCGCGACCCTGCTCCAGCCGGATCAGGTAGTCGATGCTGACGCCGGCGAGGGCGGCCACCTCCTCGCGGCGGAGCCCGGGAGTGCGCCGCCGCCCCGAGTCGGGCAGCCCCACGTCGGCGGGGGTGAGGGCCTCCCGGCGCGCCCGGAGGAACTCAGCGAAGGGGCTGCGCTCGGCCATGGGACCCAGCATGCCGTGTCGCGGCCCGGATCAGCCTGGCCCCGCCACTACCAGGATCAACCCGGCCTCCCCACCCGGTCGGGCGAGGCGCATCGTCGTCGCATGACCACCATCACCCCCACCACCACCAACCTCCCGCTCCAGCCCGGCACGTGGGCCCTCGACGCCGCCCACTCCTCGGTGAGCTTCGCCGTTCGCCACCTCGGCGTGTCGAAGGTCCGGGGTCGCTTCACCGACTTCGACGCCACCGTCGCCGTCGGCGACGACCTCGATTCCAGCTCCGTCGAGGCCGTCGTGCAGCTTGCCAGCGTCGACACCTCCAACGCCGACCGCGATGCGCACCTCCAGGCCGAGGACATGTTCGACGTGGCCCGCCGTCCCACCATGGCGTTCCGCTCGACCTCGATCGTGCCGGACGGTGACGACTGGCGACTCGAGGGCGAGCTCACCATCGGTGAGGTCACCAAGCCGCTCGTCCTCGCCGTGGAGTTCGGCGGCGTCGAGGAGTACCCGATCGACGGCCGTCGGCACGCCGGCTTCGAAGCCAGCGGCGAGCTCCGCCGGATCGACTTCGGCATCGCGCCCGGCATCCCGGCACCCATGCTCGGCGACGTCGTGAAGGTCCAGCTCGACATCCAGCTCGTCGCTCCCGCCGACGGCTGATCGCCGGGGCCCGCCGTCGTCGACACGTTCGGCGAGCGGCGGGCCGTCCGACGGGCCAGAATGTCGACTCCAGCGAGCGGAGGCGGGCGCAATGAGCGGAACGGGCAAGGCCAAGAACGGACGGACCGCGGGTTCGAACGGTCGCAGCACCCTGCGACGACGGACGGCCTTCGCCCTCCCGATCGTGGTGGTGGCCGGAAGCCTCACCCTCGGTGCCTGCGGCGGCGACGACAGCGGATCCGAGAGCGACGACAGCACCACCACCTCGAGCTCCACCACCACCAGCTCGACCACCTCCACCACCGCCCTGGAGACCACCGACGCCTCGAACACCGGCGCCGAGGTGGCCGACACGAGCCGCGACGGCGGCGCCGGGACCACCGCCACCACCAGGCCGGTGCTGGCCAACCCGCCCATCACCACGACGACGAGGCCCGTGCTGGCCAACCCGCCCATCACCACGACGACCAGGCCCGTGCTGGCCAACCCGCCCGTGCCGTCGATCCCGGATCCGCAGATCCCGTACAACCCGCCCCCGCCGTCGCCGGATCCTCAGGCCTCGTACAACCCGCCGCCGCCGCAGTTCCCGATCGATCCCTGAGGTTCGTGGTTGACGACGGTCGAGCCGGCGTTGGCCGGCCATGCCCGACGAGCGGTCGCCGAGGAGTGGGGCCGTCGCACCCGCGCTGAGTACACCTCGGCGGCCATCGCCCACGGGGTGACGCTGGGGCTCCTACAGCACGGCGCGCCGCCCGACCTGATCCGGGACGGGCTGCGCATCGTCGACGACGAGCTCGTGCACAGTGAACTGTCGGCGGAGGTGAGCGACGCTGCGGGTGGAGCGCCCCCCACCGCCATCCCGCTCGAGGACCTTGCGCTCCCCGTCACCGACGATCACCTGGCCGACCTCGTGGATCCCGTCGTGCGCTACTTCTGCGTCGGCGAGACGGTCGCCGTCCCGCTCTTCACGATGCTGCGCCGCAACGCCTCGAGCCGCGACGCCCGTCGAGCCCTCGATCGCATCGGCAAGGACGAACCCCGTCACCGGCAGTTCGGGTGGGACGTGCTCGACTGGCTCCTCCTCGTCCATCCCGGGTCGCTCGAGGCGGCCACTCGAGTAGCGGCACCCGCCATGGCCGACATCCGCCGAGCCCACGCCGCCGGCGACGGCCACGCCGCCCTGGATCCCGCGGCACGAGCGTGGGGCCTGGCCGACACCTCGGACTACCTGGCCACGATCGATCGCTGCCTCCGCGAGGACATCACCCCCCGCTTCGCGGCCCGCGAGATCGCCTGCTGATCAGCGCAGCAGGTCGATCAGGTCGCGGTGGGCGGGGTGGCCGGCGAGCAGCTCGTCGACCTGCGGTCCGGTGGCCAGCTCGAACCCCTCGAACTCGAACCCGGGCGACACGGTGCAACCGAGCAGCGCCCACCGTCCCGGCGCTGGCACGTGGAGCCCCTGCCACGCCTCCGCTGGGACCACGGCCTGCGGCCCGCCGACGCGAAGATCGGGACCGATCCGTCGCACCTCGGCCCGCCCAGACCCGTCGATGACCAACTGCTCCACCTCGTCACCCGCGTACCAGTGGAAGAGCTCGACGGCATCCACCCGGTGGAGCCGGCTGGGTGACTCGCTCGACACCGCGAAGTAGATGCTCGTGCCGACGGAACGGCCATCGGCTCCTGGCTCGCCCCGCCAGGTCTCGCGGAACCATCCGCCTTCAGGGTGGGGTTCGAGACCGAGACCGTCGATGATCGCCGTCAGCGCTTCGTCCACGGGTCGTAGTCTCCCACCGTGGCGCGAGGGGGACGACGGCGCCGGGGTGCC
>JALYWQ010000038.1 GCA_030852625.1 Actinomycetota bacterium | reverse complement strand
CTGGGCACCGGCGCGGGGCTGTGGGTGGCGGCCGAGCCGGTGGACGACGAATCGCCGTCCACCGAGGCCTTCGAGCTGGCCACCGAGCTGCGAGCGACGCTGCGCGCGCTGTTCGAGCACGTCGGCGTGCGGCAGGTGAACGGCATCCTCGCCAGCGTCGACGCCACCGATCCGGGCGGCCTGGCCGACCTCGTCGGCTGGTGGCCGGAGCTGTCCACCGAACGCAAGGTGGAGCTGCTCGAGACCGTCGACGTGGAGGCGCGGGTGCGACTCGTCCTCGGCTGGGCCAAGGAGGCCCTCACCGAGCGCGAGCTGGCCGAGAAGATCGCCGAGGACGTGCGCGACGGTCTCGACCAGCAGCAGAAGGAGCACCTGCTCCGTCGCCAGATGGACGCCATCCGCAAGGAGCTCGGCGAGGACGCCGACGACGAAGCATCGGTCGACGGCTACCGCAGCCGCATCGACGAGCTCGAGGCGGCCGGCGTGGCCGAGGACGTGGTGAAGGCCCTCCGCAAGGAGCTGGGCCGGTTCGAGCGCATCCCCGAACAGAGCATGGAGCGGGGCTGGGTGCAGGGCTGGCTCGACACCGTGCTCGAGCTGCCGTGGACCGTCCGCACCGACGACCACCTCGACATCGATGCCGCCCGTGCGGTGCTCGACGCCGACCACACCGGCCTCGACGAGGTGAAGGACCGGATCGTCGAGCTGCTGGCGGTGCGCAAGCTCCGCGCCGACCGCGGGATCGACGAGGTGGGCAGCGCCCGCCGCAAGGCCGGCGCCATCATCGCCCTGGCCGGGCCGCCAGGCGTGGGCAAGACGTCGCTCGGCGAATCGATCGCCCGGGCCCTCGGTCGCAAGTTCGTGCGGGTCGCCCTCGGCGGCGTGCGCGACGAGGCCGAGATCCGCGGCCACCGGCGCACCTACGTGGGCGCCCAGGCCGGACGACTGGTCAAGGCCATCACCGAGGCCGGCACCATGAACCCCGTGGTGCTCCTCGACGAGGTCGACAAGCTCGGCAGCGACTACCGGGGCGACCCCAGCTCGGCGCTGCTCGAGGTGCTCGACCCGGCCCAGAACCACACGTTCCGCGACCACTACCTCGAGGTCGACCTCGACCTCTCGGATGTGCTGTTCATCGCCACCGCCAACGTGCTGGAGACCATCCCCGGCCCGCTGCTCGACCGGCTCGAGATCATCCGGGTCGACGGCTACACCGAGGAGGAGAAGGTCGCCATCGCCCGTGACCACCTGCTCGAGCGGCAGGTGCAGGCCAACGGGCTCCGGCCCGACGAGGTGAGCCTCACCGAGGACGCGCTCCGGCGCATCGTCGGCGGCTACACCCGTGAGGCCGGCGTGCGAGAGCTCGAACGGCAGCTCGGCAAGGCGCTGCGCAAGGTCGCCGTGCAGGTGGCCGGCGGCGCCGGTACGCCGGTGGTTGTCGACGCCGACGACGTTGTCGGCCTGCTCGGCCGCGAGCGGTTCCACGACGAGGAGATCGGCGAGCGGGTGGCCGTGCCCGGCGTGGCCACGGGCCTCGCCGTCACCGGTGCCGGTGGCGACGTGCTCTTCGTCGAGACCACCGCCATGGACGGCGAGCCCGGCCTGCAGGTCACGGGCCAGCTCGGTGAGGTCATGCAGGAGTCGGCCCAGATCGCCCTCTCCTGGGTGCGCAGCCACCGGGACGAGGTCGGCCTCGACGCCGAGCAGCTGGCCCGGAAGTTCCACGTGCACTTCCCGGCCGGTGCGGTGCCGAAGGACGGTCCGTCGGCCGGCATCACGATGACCACCGCGCTGGTGTCGCTCCTCACGGGGCGGCCCGTGCGGCGGGAGGTCGGGATGACCGGTGAGGTCACGCTGTCGGGCCGGGTGCTCCCGATCGGCGGCGTGAAGCAGAAGGTGCTGGCCGCCCACCGGTTCGGGCTCACCGAGGTGATCCTCCCGGCTCGCAACGGCCCTGACCTCGACGACCTGCCCGAGGCCGTCCGGGACGCGATGACCGTGCACCTCGTCGACGACGTCAGCCAGGTCCTCGCACTGGCCCTCGTCGCCGAGCCAGCGGCCACCGCCGTCGCCGCCTGAGGCACCCGGAACCGACGAACCCCACCCAACGCAACTCGGGGGTGTTGCCCGCCAGAAACGGTGGACAACACCCCCAGGTTCGCGTCCGGGGTGGCGGGAATGGTGGGGGATGCGTCCTTGCTGCCATCCCGCCCCCGGCGGATGATCGATCCATGCAGATCGCCTTCACGCTCTACCCCGGCTTCACGGCCCTCGACTTCATCGGCCCCTACCAGGTCCTGAGCAACGTGCCCGGCGTCGAGATCCGACTCGTCACCGCGGAGCCGGGTCGGGTCACCGACGACATGGGCGTCCTCCACCTCGAGGTGGCCGACGGCCTCGACGCCGTGACCTCGCCCGACATCGTGGTGGTGCCGGGTGGGCCGGGCCGCAGCACCTCGAGCGCGGTCGGCAGCCCGCTCGTGACGTGGCTCAAGCAGGTGCACGAGACCACGACGTGGACCACCTCGGTCTGCACCGGTGCGCTCCTGCTCGGCGCCACCGGCGTGCTCGACGGGCTCCGGGCCACCACCCACTGGCTCTCCTACGACGAGCTGGCCGGGTACGGCGCCTCGCCCACCGAGGAGCGAGTGGTGGTGCAGGGCAAGGTCATCACTGCGGCCGGGGTGTCGTCGGGCATCGACATGGCCCTCACGCTCGTGGCGGCGCAGTGGGGGATCGACGTGGCCGAGGCCATCCAGCTCGGCATCGAGTACGACCCCCAGCCCCCGTGCGACGGCGGGTCTCCGTCGAAGGCCCGCCCAGAGATCAAGGAGCTCGTCACGGCCGTGATGCGAGCCGACGGCTGATCCGCAGCAGTTCACCCTCGGTAGCGGTTCGTTCACGTTCCGTTTAGGTGCGGTGGCCCTGCCATCCCGTAGCGTTCGGCGGTGATGGACCGGCGGACGTTCCTCCAGGTGGCGGCGGGCACTGCGGCCGCCACCCTCCTCCCCACGACCCTGAGCGGCCGGGCCGGCGCCCAGGAGGTGGACGGACCCTTCCCGTACGGCGTGGCCTCCGGCGATCCGCTGGCCGACCGGCTGGTCATCTGGACCCGGGTAACGCCCACCGCCGAAGCGGTGCCCGGCTCCGGGCTCGGTCCCGACACCGAGGTCGACTGGGAGGTGGCCCGCGACGCCGGGTTCGCTGACCGCGTCGCCCACGGCACCGAGACGGCACGCGCCGACCGCGACCACACGGTGAAGGTCGACGTCGGCGACCTGCCCGCCGGCACCGAGCTCTGGTACCGGTTCTCGGCCCTCGGCGCGACCTCGCCGGTCGGTCGCGGCCGCACGGCCCCCGCGCCCGGTCAGCCGGTCGACCGGCTGCGCTTCGGCCTGGTCTCGTGCAGCAACCTCGAGGGCGGGTTCTTCTCCGCCTACCGGCACCTCGCCGGTCGCCACGACCTCGACGCCGTCTTCCACCTCGGCGACTACATCTACGAGTACGGCAACGGTGGCTACGGCGGCGCCAACGGCCGCCTCCACGATCCGCCCAACGAGATCGTGACCCTCGAGGACTACCGCCGTCGGCATGCCTGCTACAAGGCCGACCCCGATCTGGCGGCCCTGCACCAGCGCTGCGCGTGGGTGGTCACCATCGACGACCACGAGGTGGCCAACGACGCCTGGGCCGACGGAGCGCAGAACCACCAGCCGGGTGAGGGCGCCTACAGCGACCGGAAGGTGGCGTCCCGGCAGGCGTGGTTCGAGTGGATGCCCGTGCGAGAGCCCGACGAAGGTGACCCGCAGCGGCTCTACCGCACCAACGGGTACAGCGACCTCGTCGACCTCTTCGTGCTCGACGAGCGCTCGTATCGCTCGCAGCAGCCGGCCGGCCTGTCGGACGCGCTGTTCGTCACTTCGCCGGTGGCGGCCGAGCCCGACCGCACGATGCTCGGCACCGCGCAGCGCACCTGGTTCGAGGAGCAGCTGACGGCGTCAGAGGCGCCGTGGAAGTTGGTCCTCAACTCGGTGATGTTCGCCCCGCTCGTGCTCACCGACCTGCCCGACCTCCCGACGGTCACGCCGTTGCTCCAGCAGGTGCTCGGCGGTCTGGGCGTCAGCCTCCCCGTCGTGATCAACGGCGACCAGTGGGACGGCTACCAGGTCGAGCAGCGGACCATGGTCCAGCGCTACGCCGAGAGCTCCGGGGTGGTCCTGTTGACCGGCGACATCCACTCGTCGTGGGGCGCGGAGATCCCGCTCGATCCCGGTACCTACCTGCCGGCGGTGAAGGGCCCGAGCGCGGCGGTGGAGTTCGTGGTGCCGGCGGTGACGTCGGACTCCTTCAGCGCCGCCGTCGCCGACCTCGGCGTGCCGGGAGCCGACCAGCTCGGCCCGCTCCTGCCCACCGTGGTGGGTGCGGCGGCGCCGTGGTTCGCCTACCTGGACGCCGAACGCCACGGCTTCGGTGTCCTCGAGGTCACGCCGGCCCAGGTCGAGCACCAGTGGTTCTACGTGACCGACCGCCTCGACGCTGCCGCGGGGCTCGTGCCCGGCCCCGCCTTCCGTTCACCGGCGGGCTCGAAC
>JALYWQ010000018.1 GCA_030852625.1 Actinomycetota bacterium | reverse complement strand
CGATGGCACCGAAGCCGGCCAGGTCGCCGATGGCGAACGTGCCGGATGTGGGGTCGACCTGCACCGTGACCAGCCCGTTCGACAGCCGCAACGGGCGGGCGACCACCGGTTCCACCGCGGTGGCGGGGAACGGCGGCCAGCCCCTCCACCCGAAGCCGGGCACGTCGTCCACCCGGGCGAGCACCGTCACCGCAGGGCGCTGCGTGACCCGGACGCGGACCTGCTCGCCGGGGTGGGTCTGGCGCACCGACTCGAGCTCGGCTCGCACCGGCGGGGTGACGAGGGCGCCGCTCTCCTCCCGTTCCACGTAGAGGAGCTCGACGGCGTCGAGGGTCTCGATGGTGAAGGAGCGGATCGTGCGCACGTACTCGAACTCGCTCACCATCACGGTGGCCACGTCGACGGGCGTGTCGTCGACGAAGAGGCGCTCGGCCGGTCGCTGCGACACCAGCTGGCAGCCCTCTGGCACCCGGCTGCCCGGGAGGCGGAGCTCCACCAGGCCGCTGCGGGTTCGGGCCGAAGGGTTGACGACGATCGGGTCGGCGCCCTCGATGGTGGCCGCGAGCGCACGGATGGCCCGGTCGGTCAGCCCGTCGGCGATCTGCGTGGCCTCGGCGTAGCGGTGCAGCACGGCGTCGCACACTTCGTCGGCCGAGCAGGCGCAGATGGAGTCGTGGGCGCTGTTGCGGAGCACCTCCACCCAGGCCCGCTGGAGGAACGCCGCCGGCCAGTGGTCCGGCGGCAGCAGGAGCGCCGACAGCGGCTCGGCCAGGCGCTCGAGGGCCCGCTCGGCGATGGCGGCGGCCTGCTTCACGTCGAGCCGGTTCGACGCCACGCCCATCAGCAGGTTGGCCCGGGCGCCGGAGCGCAGCTCACCCTCCCACCGCGGGAGGTCTTCGGTGGGAGCGTCGGCCACGTGGTCGGCCAGCGAGCAGATCCGCAACTCGTAGGCCGCGCCGTCGACCTCGTTGGCCTCGGTGACCACTCGCCCCAGCCACGGCTGCGGGAAGAAGTGGTCGGTGCCGGTCATCCAGAGGATGGGGCCGTCGAGCAGCTCGCCCTGCTCCTCCTCGAACTCCGCGATCCGGCGCAGCAGCGCCTTGGCGTCGTCGGGGGTGTTGGCCCCGTTGCCGTAGCCGAGGGGCAGGTACTCGGCTCGCACCGACGACCCGTCGGGGCTCCGCCACCAGAACCCGGTGCGGTCGATCAAGGCCGGAACGCCCCGCCACACCACGGCGTGATCGAAGCCGAACTGGCGGAGCAGCTGGGGCATCTGCGCGACGTGTCCGAACATGTCGGGGAGGTACCCGACCTCCATGGCGCCGGCGAAGCGATCGGCCACCCGCATGCCGTGCTGCAGGTTGCGCACGAGGGTCTCGCCCGACACGAGGAACTCGTCGGGCAGCGTGTACCAGGGGCCCATGGCCACCCGGCCCGACTGGGCAACGGTGCGCAGCCGCTCCTCGGCCTCGGGTCGGATCTCGAGGTAGTCGTCGACCACTGCCATCTGGCCGTCGAGCAGGAAGTGGGCGTAGCTCGGATCGGCGTCGAGCTGGGGGAGGAGCCCGTCGAGCAGGTCGACGAGCTTCAACCGGAACGTCTGGAACGGTGTGTGCCACTCCCGGTCCCAGTGCGTGTGCGGGACGATGTCGACCCGTCGAGCCATCGTGGGACCGTACCGCGACCGACTACCCCGCGACGCTGGGAAGGTCGAGGACCACCCGGGCGCCGCCGAGGGGCGCGGTGTCGATCACCGCAGTGCCGTGGTGGAGCTCGGCGATCCGTTGCACGAGGGACAGACCGAGCCCGGCGCCGCCGGTGCTCGTGCCGCGGGCCCGGTGCTCGTCGAGGCGGGTGAAGCGCTCGAACACCCGCTGACGTTCGGCCTCCGGGATGCCCGGACCGTCGTCGTCGACCAGCACGCGTGCTCGGCCGTCGCGCTCGTGAGCTGTGATGCGGACGCCGGCCCGCGCGTGGCGGGTGGCGTTGTCGAGGAGGTTGGCGACTGCTCGTCGCAGCTGGACTCGACTGCCGTGCACGATCACCGGAGCGGTCGCTTCCACCTCCACCGGGATCCCGCTCGATGCGCTCACCCGGCGGGCCTCCTCCTCGAGTACCTCGGCCAGGTCGACGTTCGTGTGCTCGGCGCCGGCCGCGCCCTCGTCGAGGGAGGCCAGGAGGAGCAGGTCGCCGATCACCGCCTCCAGGCGGGCCTCCTCGTCGAGCAGGCGCTCGGCCACCGCGGGCCAGTCGCCGGGCGCCGCCGTGCGTTGGGCCACCTCGAGCTCGGTGCG
>JALYWQ010000500.1 GCA_030852625.1 Actinomycetota bacterium | reverse complement strand
GCCTCGCCGCCAAGCACGCCACCGACGACCCCATCGAGCGCGACCGCCTCATCGAGCTCCTCAGCCGGGGCCGGGCCTTCCAGGCCATGGGCCAGCGCCAGGGCCCGGTCGCCTCGGTGGCGGCCTCGCTGTCGAAGCTCGGCGTCACCGAGCTGATGTTCGACGCCGCCGTGCTCGAGGCCGACTTCGCGGGTGCCGACGCCATGCTCCGCAACGACGACTCGCTGCGCCTGCTCATGGCGCCCGGCGGCCGCATCGCCGGCGGCACCACCCAGGTGCAGAAGAACATCATCGGCGAGCGCCTCCTCGGCCTCCCGAAGGAGCCCAAGCCCTCCTAGCCGGCCTGATCGGCTCCGCTCAGCGCGGCGCGAGCAGCTGGGCCACGGTGCGGCGGACGACGCGCCCGGCGGCGTCGGGCGAACGGCCGAGGCCCGCTCGCAGCCCTTCCCACACCGCCCACGACAGGGCGAGGTCCACGGCGTCGAGGACTTCCGCGCCGTCGTCGCCGGCGGCGGCGAGCTCCGGTGCGAACACGGTCTCGACCTCCTGGCGCAGGAAGGCCTGGCCGTCCCGGAGCCGAGCCCGGATCTCGCTCGAGAACGGGCCGTGCACGGCGGCGGCCCGCCGGATGGGCGTCACCGCATCGAGGAGCTGGCTGCGTTGACGGACCAACTGCTGCAGTCGCTCGTCGAACGGCAGGGCCGGGTCGATCGGCACGACGAGCTGAGCCACCCGCTCCACCAGCCGCTCGGCCACCGCGGCGTGCAGGGTCTCGAGGTCGTCGAAGTGCTGGAACACCGATCGCACCGAGACGCCGGCCCGTTCGGCGACGCGGGGCGCCGTCGGACGCAGGTCGCCCTCCTCCACGAGCCCGATGGTCGCGTCGACGATGGCATCGCGCGTGCGGAGGGACCGGAGGGTGCGACCGTCGGTCGGCTCGGTGACAGCAGGTTCTTGCACGGTCCCTGCAGACTACTTGCGGGCCGCTCAGTTGGCCGTGGGTGCGACGGCTGACCCGTGGTGGGCCACCATCCGCCACACACCCTTGCTCCGGTGGAACAGGTTGAGCGCGGCGACCGTGGTGCCGGCGTCGCCGGCGATGAGGTTCTCGTCGACCGTCGCCCAGCCGACGTCACCCTCCACGGTCACGTGCTCCTCCGTGAGGATGAACTGCATCGGGCTCGGGTTGCCGAAGAGCGCGAACCAGGAGGCCGACACCGCGGCCCACCCTCGCAGCGTGCGCCAGCCCGGGTGGGTGCACGCCACGCCGTCGTGGTGCTCCCACACGTCGGACATGGCGTTGAGGTCGCGGGCCTCGAAGGCGTCGTAGAAGCGGCGGTTGAGGGCCCGAACCTCGGCCTCGTCGGGGGTGTCGGGCACCCGGCGATCGTAGATGCCTCATTGGCCTCGGGCGACGCAGCCCGACGAGGATGCTCGGATGCGCCAGGCGCTCTCCTCCGACGATCAGCCCATCGCCGTCCACGACCTCGGGCCGGGCGCCCGACCCACGCTCCTCTGCCACGCCACGGGCTTCAACGGCGGGGCGTGGGGCCCGCTGGCGGCCGCGCTCGGCGACGGCTTCGACCGGTGGGCCATGGACTTCCGGGCCCACGGGTCGTCCCGGCTGGTCGACGGCGCGCCGCTGGAGTGGACCTCGATGCGCGACGACGTGCTGGCCGTGGTCGACGAGCTCGACGTCGAGCCCGGGACGCTGCTCGGCCTCGGCCACTCCATGGGCGGCTGTGCTCTCGTGCTGGCCGAGCAGGCCCGCCCTGGCACCTTCGCCGGGCTGTGGCTCTTCGAACCGGTGATCGCGCCCTGGGCCCAGGTGAGCGCCGACCTCGCGGGGGCCAACCCGCTCGCCGAGGGCGCCGCCCGGCGGCGGGCGTCGTTCCCCTCCTTCGACGCTGCTCTGGCCAACTACGCCGGCAAGCGCCCGCTCTCCACGCTCCGGGCCGACGCCCTCGACGCCTACGTGCGGTCGGGCTTCGAGGAGGGCGACGACGGCCAGGTGCACCTCCGCTGCCGGCCCGAACACGAGTCGGCGGTGTTCCGGGCCTCATCGGGCAACGACGCCTTCGAGCGCCTCGGCGAGCTGGGCTGCCCCGTGCGGGTGACCAAGGGCGGCGACGAGGTCGGCGTGGCCGCCTTCGCCGCGGGCGTGGCCGAGGCCATCCCCCAGGGGACGCTCGAGGAGCGCCTCCACCTGGGCCACTTCGGGCCCCTCGAGGCCCCCGCCGAACTGGCGACGTCGATCCGCGCCTTCGCGGACGGCCTCTGAGCGGCGCCGGTCCGCCCGGCTGTCACACCCGCCGCGTAGCCTTTGGTCATGGTCCTGCCCCTGCCGACGAGCCTCTCGCCCTCCAAGGTGTCCTCGTTCACCGACTGCGCGCTGGCGTTCCGGTTCTCGGCCATCGACCACCTCCCCGACCTGCCGTCGATCCCGGCCACGCGGGGCTCGCTGGTGCACGCCGCCCTCGAGCGGCTGTTCCTGCTCGAAGCGCCCGAGCGCACGATGGAGGCCGCCTTCACCTGCCTCGACGCCGCCGCGGAGGAGTTCCTGGCCCTCGAGGAGTTCACCGACCTCGGCCTCGACGAGGAGGGCACAGCAACGTTCCTGGCCGAGGCCCGCCAGCTCGTCGAGCGCTACTTCCGCCTCGAGGACCCCACCGCGATCACCCCCATCGGCATCGAGCTCAAGCTCGAGGTCGAACTGGGAGGCGTGAAGCTCCGGGGGATCATCGACCGCCTCGAGCTCGACGAGGACGGCGAGCTCGTGGTCACCGACTACAAGACGGGCCGCTCACCGGGCGAGCGCCAGGAGCAGCAGCGCCTGGCCGGCGTGGCGTTCTACTCCCTGCTCTGCGAGCGCCTGTTCGGGCGCCGCCCGGCCCGGGTGCAGCTCCTCTACCTCGCCGACGCGGTCGCCATCATCTCCACTCCGTCCGACCAGTCCACCCGCGGGGTGGAGCGCCGCCTGGCGGCGGTGTGGACGGCCGTGGAGCGGGCCTGCGAGCGGGAGGACTTCCGCCCCAACCCATCGCGGCTGTGCGACTGGTGCGGCTACAAGGCCTACTGCCCGTCGTTCGGTGGTGACGTGTCGAAGGCCGATGCCCATCGCCTCGAGTGGGAGCAGGCCGCCGCCAGCAGCCGAGCGCCGGCACCCGAGCCCCTCGCCGTCTCCGCCTAGATTCCCCGGGTGCCCGCCGCTCGATCGCTCGTCGCCCGGTTCGACGCGGCCGTCGACGGCCAGGTGGAACGCCTCCGGGGCAAGCCAGCCGTCGATCGGGTCATGTACGCGGCCTCCGAGCTGGGCGACTGGTCGCTCATCTGGCACCTGATCGGCGCCGGCCAGGGGCTCTTGCCCGGCCGGGACCCGATGTCGGCCGTTCGCCTGTCGGTGATCCTCGGCGTGGAGTCGGTGCTCGTGAACGGCGTGATCAAGTCGTTCTTCCGCCGGGTGCGGCCGGTGTGGGAGGACGAGTTGCCTCGCCCCCACAAGCTCCGCAAGCCCCGCACCAGCAGCTTCCCGTCTGGGCACGCGAGCTCGGCGTTCACCGCCGCCACCGTCCTCGCCGCCGGCGACCCGCTCTGGCCCATCTACTACGGCGTGGCGGTGGTGGTGGCGTCGAGCCGGGTGTTCGTGCGCATCCACCACCCGTCCGACGTGGTGGCCGGCGCGGTGCTGGGCGTCGGGCTGGGCACCGTGGCCCGCCACGTGTGGCCCCGGTACGACTGACGCAGCGGCTCCCGACGGAATGCCGTCAGCGGCAGGGGCGTTGGCCAAGGGGATGACTTCCCCCACCGCCTTCGCCATCACCTGGGACTACCGCTGCCCCTTCGCCCGCAACGCCCACGAGCACGTGGTCACGGCTCTCCGGGCCGGCGCCGACTGGGACGTGACGTTCCTGGCCTTCTCCCTCGGGCAGGCCCACGTGGGCGAGGGCGAGGTCGACATCTGGGAGCGGCCCGACGAGGACACGGGCCTCCTGGCCCTCCAAGCAGGGGTCGTGGTGCGCGACCGGTTCCCCGAGCGCTTCCTCGACGTGCACGAAGCGTTCTTCGCCCTCCGGCACGACCAGGGTGGTCACCTCCGTGACGAGGCCGCCCTCCGAGCCGTGCTCACCGAGCAGGGCGTCGACGCCGACGCCGTGTTCGCCGAGATCGCCACCGGCACTCCCCTGGCAACCGTGCGCCTGGAGCACGAGACCAGCGCGAAGCAGCACGACGTGTGGGGCGTGCCGACCTTCATCGTCGGCGATCAGGCCGCCTTCATCCGCTTCATGCACCGCCCGGCCGGCGATGGCGACGAGGCCACCCGCACCATCGGGCGGGTGCTCGAGCTGCTGACCTGGCCCGAGCTCAACGAGTTCAAGCACACTTCGATCCCTCGCTGAGCGAGGCGATCGCGTACCGGTTTCGACCGGTGTGCGCCGATTCGGCGCACGGGTGGGGACGCGCCGCTTCAGCGGCGGTCCTCCCTGACCTCAGGCGCCGACGGGCTCCGGATCGACGAGCTCGCTGGCGTCCACCGCGATGTCGGTGGTGGTGAGCAGCGTGCGGACGTCGAGCAGCAGGTCGGACATCTCGTCGGTGGACACGAGCTCACGATGGAGGAGGTCGAGAAGACCGGCGTCGATGAGACGGACCGCCTCTTCGATGGCTGCCTCGTCGATGCTCTTCAGGGAGATGATCTCGTCGGTACCAGTCATTGCGGCCAGGTTATCCGGGGCTGGGCGTTGTGCCACGACATGCCGCTACCCGTCACGGAACGTTCACAGTCGTCAGCTGCCTGCCACACGCTGATCGCGGCTCCTGGGGATGCACTTCGAACTGGGCACGCCTCCTACCCTGACCCGGTGCAGTACCTGCGGATCGCCCGTCTCGGTCGAGGCGGCATGGGGGTCGTCGACCTGGCCGAGGGGCCCGACGGCGAGCGGGTGGCCCTGAAGCGCCTGGTGTTCCACGGCTCGGCCGACGAGATCGCCCGGGCCCGGCAGCGGGTGCGTCGAGAGGCCGAGGTGCTGGCCAAGCTCCGCCACCCGAACATCGTGGAGCTCCTCGACGTCATCGACGAGGGCCACGACGTCACCCTCGTGATGCCGTTCCTCCCTGGCGGCACGCTCGCCGACCGGGTGACCGGACGGGGCGTCGCACCGCCCGCTTCGGTGACCCGACTGCTCCGCCAGCTGGCTGCCGCCGTGGCCACGGCCCACCGGGCTGGGGTCGTGCACCGCGACCTCAAGCCCGGCAACATCCTCTTCGACGACCACGGCATCCCCCACGTGGCCGACTTCGGCGTGGCCAGCTCGCGCGACGACACCGCCGGGCTCACCGCCACCGGCACCGTCGTCGGGACGCCCGGGTTCATGGCGCCGGAACAAGCACGAGGCGAGGTGGCCGGCCAGGCCGCCGACGTGTTCTCGCTCGGCGCCACCCTGCTGTTCGCGGCCACCGGTGAAGGGCCCTACGGCAAGGGAGCGCCCGACTTGCTGATGGTGCGGGCTGCAGAGGGGAAGGTGCAGCCGGTCCCCCGCACCCTGCCGCCCGACCTGCGCCGCCAGCTCGAGTGGATGCTCGACCCCCGGCCCGACCGCCGACCGTCGGCGGCGATGCTCGCAGGTGGGCCCGAGGGCACGGCCGTG
>JALYWQ010000494.1 GCA_030852625.1 Actinomycetota bacterium | reverse complement strand
CCCTTGCTCTGGGCTCGGGGGAGGTCGCGGGTGGCGAGGATGGAGGCGAACCCCTTGATGGGCGTGAGCGGCGTCCGCAGCTCGTGGCTGATGGTGGCGAGGAACTCGGTCTTCATCTTGTCGAGCTCGTGCTCCCGGCGGACGTCGCGCAGCACGAACACCGCACCGTTGACCTGGCCGTCCTGGTCGCGCAGCGTGCCAGCCGACACCGCCACCGGGATCTCCCGACCGGACGTCTGGACGATCACCCCGCCGAGCGACCAGCCCTCGAGCACCGGCCGGCTGAGCCGTTCGTCGAGCGGCGCACCGTCCTCCGAGCGCAACGTCACCACCGACTCGATGGCATGGCCCCGAGCCTGGGCCGCCGGCACGTCGCACAGCTCTTCGGCGGCGGCGTTGAAAGCGGTGATGCGACCCCCGGCGTCGACGGCGATGAGGGCCTCGCCCATGCCCGCGATGACGGCCTCGAGGCGGAGCCGGAGCTCGGCTTCGTCGCGGGCCGCCAACCGGAGCTCGCCGGTGAGCAGCCGGAGCGAGTCGGCCATGGCGTCGAAGCTCGCCGCGAGCGCGCCGACCTCGTCGCCGCTCGTGACGCCCGTGCGGGCCTCGAGGTTGCCGGCCTGGATGGCCGCTGCGGCGGCGGCGATCCGGCGCAGGCCGCTACCGATGCGCTCGCCGGCGACCGCAGCCAGCACCAGGGCCGCTGTCGCGGCGCCCATGGCCACGAGGAAGAGGTTCCGGTAGAGGTCCTCGCGGGTGGCGTCCACCTGCGTGCGGGGGATCGTGAGCACGACCGCCATCACGGGGGTGCCGTCGCTGGCCCGCACCGGGCTGGCGATCACGAAGTTGTCGTCGGTGAGCCGCACCGGTTCGTCGTCGGTGTTCATGGCCACGTTGGCCAGGCTGGTGGCGAGGTTGATGGACGAGACGTCGTTGCGGACTCCCGACCCGAGGAGCACGAGGTCGGGGGTGGCCAGCTGCACACCGGAGTTGGCCTGTTCCTCGTCGAGAGCAGCCCGGCGGACCTCCAGCTCGGTGGGAGCGACCTTGGCCGACACCACCAGGATCCCGTTGGCGGCGCTGATGGGCACGGCGGTGACCGCGTAGGCCTCGTTGGCGATGATGGCGATCGAGGTGGCTTCCCCGTTGTTCCGCTCCGCCTCCTGCACCACCCGCGAGCCGACGATCTCGGCGAGGAACCCGGGCTCGGCCGGCGGCTCCGCCATCCGAGCCCCGCCGCGCACCACGAGGGTCGTCCGCTGCACGCCGTCCTGGGCCAGCGCGTAGAAGGCCCGCATCGAGCTGGCCACCTGTTCGACATCCGCCTGGAGCTGGGCCTCGCTCCGCCCGGGTGGCGGGTTGGTCACCCGGGTGAGCGCCTGGCGCACCTCCGGGGCCGTGGTGGTCCGGAGCGCGGTGGCGAGCAGTCGTGCGGGCAGGAGGGCCGGGGAGGCGGTGTTGGTCAGCGCCGTGGCCTCCTGCTTGGCCCGGGCCTCGTAACGCCGGATGGCGTCGTCCTCGATGTTGTTGCTGATGACCGCCGAGAGGCTCACGGCGACCACGGTGATCACGGCGAGCACGAGCATGGCGCCGGTGGCGGCGATGCGAGCGGAGATGACCCGGGAGCTCACGGCGAGGAGCGAGGCGCCGATGCCGAGGGCACCGAGCATCCGGGCCAGGTCGACGACCGAGCCCGACTTGTCGGTGAGCGACGACAGCTCGGCCACCACCAGGGCCAACATGCCGATGCGGACCAGCTCCCGCCCACCGCGGTCGGTGCGCCACGAGACCGACGCCGCCGAGATGAGCGCGATGCCGCCGACCCGCAAGCCGGCCAGCAGGCCGTCGCTCGGGTCGTCGATCACGAGCGCGCCGCTGGCGTAGGCCGCGATGCCGAGGAGGACGAAGCCGGCGGTGGCGATCCACCGGGCGGCTGGTCGTCGCGAGAGGAGGTCAGCTCGGAGGAAGGCGAACCCGACGCCGGCCAACGACACCAGGAACAGCGCGAACTCCGCCGCGAAGCGCAACTGCACGTCGGTCGACGACATCCCTCTCGTTGCGCTCCGTGGTCTCGGTGGGTGAAGAGCCCCGACCCGACTCAGGAACTGGCGCCTGCACCCTCAGGTCGGAGCGAGCGAGCGTTCCCGCCGAGCGAAGCCAGCGCGTCGAGCGCCTCGTCGAGCGTATCCACCGCGATCACCTCGAGATCGTCTCCGACGGCCTGTTCGACCTCTTCGAACTCCGCGCTGGGCACCAGAAACGCCTCATATCCGGCATTTCGGACGGTGATCGCCTTCTGGCGTCCGCCACCGACCGGTCCGACGGTGCCATCGAGGCTCATCGTGCCGGTGACCGCGATGGCCTTCCCACCGGTGAGCTCGCCGGGGGTGAGCACGTCGAGCACCGCGAGGGTGAAGGCCAGACCGGCCGACGGGCCCCCGACGTCGCCGGTGGCGATGTTCACGGTGAAGGGCAGATCGAAGCCCGTGACGCGCTCCTCGGGCGTGAAGCCGAGGATGGCCCGCGCCGGATCGTCTTCGGCGCCCTCGGTCCGGGCCCGCAGCTCCACTCGCTGGTCGGTGCCCGCCGGGCGCTCGACGGTGATGGCGTGCTCGGCACCCACGCCACCAACGGCGAGCAGCTCGCTGATGCGACCGGCCCGGTCGATGGGCTGGCCGTCGACGGCGACGATCACGTCGTCGAGCTCGAGCACCTCGGCGGCCGGTGTCCCGTCCTGGATCGCCCGGACGATGGTGCCCGTCGACCGCACCGTGACCTCGTAGCCGAGGTGGCGGGCCGCCACCGCGGTGGCCACCGCCTGCGACGTGGCCATGAGCTCCTGGTTGT
>JALYWQ010000492.1 GCA_030852625.1 Actinomycetota bacterium | reverse complement strand
CAGCGCCACCGGCACGTGGCGGTGGCCCGACCACGACGCCACCGCGGCCGCGGACCTCGCCGACGACGTGCGGCACCTCCTCGTCGACGACCGCACCGGCCACCTCCACCTCAGCCCCGTGGTGCCCAGCACCTGGCTGGGCCAGGGGTGGGAGGTGCACGACCTGCCGACGGTGCACGGACCGCTGTCCTTCGCGGTGCGCTGGCACGGCGAACGGCCGGCCCTGCTCTGGGAGCACCATCCGAGCGGAGGCGCGTCCATCGAGCTCCGCGCTCCGGGCCTCGACCCCACGTGGTCGACGACCGAGCGACAGGGCGAGGCCCTGCTCTCGCCGGTGGCGCTGCCGCCCCCGCCGGAACGGGTCGGGATCTCGATCCCGGTGTCGATCGAGCCGATGCCGAGGCGATGACCGAGCCGGGCGACGGCGACGGCCAGGGCACCGGCCGGGCCGAGGGCGAGGTGCCGCGGATCTCGACGGGGATGCAACGGGCCGACCTCCACGCGCTGCTCCGGGCGATCGGTGCCGGCGACGACGAGATCGCCGACGCCGATGCGAACGGGAACCTCGTGCTCCTCGCCATCGACCACCTGTCGCTCGGCGAGCCGCTGCGCTACGACCTCGTGGAGGCGTGCGAGCTCACCGGCCTGTCCGACGACGAGCTGCGCCACATCTGGCGCTCACTCGGGTTCCCGGACCCGCCGCCCAGCGAGCCGGCCTTCACCGACACCGACATCCACAACATGCAGGCCGTGGCCAAGCTGCTCCGCAGCGGCGTCGTCACGCCGGCGGTGACCTACGGGATCACCCGCGTGGTGGGGTCGTCGATGGCGCGCATCACGTCGTCGTTGCTCGACGCCGTCGCCGCGCGCGCCGACCAGGTGCTGGCCGAAGGCGATGTGCGCGAAACCGAGGCCACCCTCGACACGCTCGCCAACGAGGCCGACGGCCTGCTGCCGATGTTCCCCGGCATCCTCGAGCAGGTGTGGCGCCGGCACCTCCAGGCCACCGCCCGTCGCCGACTCTTCCGACCCGACGCCGCCGACCAGCACGGGATGGTCGTCGGCTTCGCCGACCTCGTGGGGTTCACCGCGCTCGCCCAGCAGGTCTCCGACGAGGAGCTCGTGGAGGTCGTCGACCAGTTCGAGCACCTGGCCTACGACGTGGTGGTCACCGGCGGGGGCCGGGTGGTGAAGATGATCGGCGACGAGGTGATGTTCCTCGTGGAAGACCCCGTGGCGGCCGCCGAGATCGCGCTCGGGCTGGCCGATGGGTCGCGCTTGTCCGACGAGCTGTCCGACGTGCGGGTCGGCCTCGCCATCGGGCCGGTGCTCGAACGGGAGGGCGACGCCTACGGCACCACGGTGAACCTGGCCAGCCGGGCCACCAACATCGCCTACCCCGGCACGGTGGTGGTGTCGCCGGAGCTCCGGGAGGTGCTCGAGGAGCACGAGGGGTTCCAGTTCCGCAACATGCGGCCGCGGTTCCTCAAGAACATCGGTCGGGTGTCGTTGTCGGTGGTGCGGCGAGCGAGCGATCCGCCGTCGACGCTCCGGGAGATGATCGAGGAACGCCGCAACGTCGTGCGCGACCGCTTGGCCGCCGCGCTGAAGTCAGTCGATGACGAGGGTGGCGATGCCCCACGGTCGGAGGCTGAAGCTCCCGTCGAAGCCGCCGACGATCCGTCCGCGTAGGTCGACGAGGGCACCCCGCCGATCGGGTACCTCCACGGTGGTGGCGTCCGCCGACGGGTTGAACACGCGTACCTGGAGGGCGCCGGCGTCGTCCCGCACCACCGCCGACACCTCCGCGCCGGTGATCCCGAGAGCCTGGCCATCCCGGGGACGGTCGCCGTTCCCGGCCCGGGTGACGGCCAGCGGCAGGAAGGCGTCGTCGACCACGGCGTAGGGATCACGGTCGCCGACGTGCAGGGCGAACCGGGCCGTGACGGGTCCCTGTTGCTGCGGGCCCTCGAGCGGTGTCATCGGCCCGGCCGGCAGCGGCCGGGTGGTCATCGGCCCCTGCGAGAGCATGCCGGTGCAGCGCAGCACGGTGAGGGCGAGGGCGTGGGCCCGTTCGTCGCGCAGGTCGACCAGCTCGTACTCGAGCAAGCCCTCATGGGCGACGGTGAGGCCGCCGGCGCTGACGAACCGACGGCTGGGGAACGTGGGGAGGCCGGTTTCACTCGGGCCGCCCTCGGCCGTGAGGCCACGCTCGACGGTGGCGAAGGCGCACTCGGCCGTGGACGTGGCGGCCGGCTCGGGGAGCGGGAACCGGAGCCGCAAGCGGTGGTCGCGGATGCCGTGGTTGTCGAAGGCCACCTGCACCCGGAGGAGGTCCTCGCCGGCCCGCAGCTCGAGGGTGGTGCGCACCGCGATGGGCGACTGGCCGACCCGGAAGCCGTCCTCCACGTGGGTCGGCAGCGTGAGGGTGCGTCGGATCTCGAGCTTGGCCCGCAGCGGTCCTTGCTCGAGCAGCCGGCACGACACCGATCCGGCCGCGTCGACGGAAGTGTCGACCTCGGTGTCGTGTTCCGGCGGGCACCAGTTGTAGGTGTCGCCGACGTCGCCGCCGTCGACGATGGCACCGAAGCCGGCCAGGTCGCCGATGGCGAACGTGCCGGATGTGGGGTCGACCTGCACCGTGACCAGCCCGTTCGACAGCCGCAACGGGCGGGCGACCACGGGTTCCACCGCGGTGGCGGGGAACGGCGGCCAGCCCTTCCACCCGAAGCCGGGCACGTCATCCACCCGGGCGAGCACCGTCACTGCAGGGCGCTGCGTGACCCGGACCCGGACCTGCTCGCCGGGGTGGGTCTGGCGTACCGACTCGAGCTCGGCTCGCACCGGCGGGGTGACGAGGGCGCCGCTCTCCTCCCGTTCCACGTAGAGGAGCTCGACGGCGTCGAGGGTCTCGATGGTGAAGGAGCGGATCGTGCGCACGTACTC
>JALYWQ010000478.1 GCA_030852625.1 Actinomycetota bacterium | reverse complement strand
CCTCGAGACGGACCCCCATCGGGGCGTCCGTCTAGCGTTAGACGACCAGCGTGACCCCCCCGCCCTCGGCGGCCAGCACCCTTGCGGCTCGGTGGGCGGCCCCTCCACCGCCTGTCGCAGGGACCACCACGCTCCCTGGCAGCGACGTCGGGAAGGTTCGAGCCACCCAGAACCCCACCAGGCCAGGCTCGGCCACCACCACGCCACCCTCCGGGAGGGCGCTGGCCAGGGCCGCCGCACGAGCGGGCGCCGAGCCCGGCTGGCCGTAGAACGGGCCGCACACCGCGGCGAGGTCCGTGTAGAGCGCCGGGCGGTCGAGGGTGCCGGGTGGCAGCGTCGACCGGGCCGATGCCAGCTCGCGGGGATCGATGTCGATCACCTCGGCCCGGCCCTCCCACGGCCGCGAGGTCACCTCGTCGTCGTCGAGGCCACTCGTCGCCAGCACGTCGACGTCACCGAGCCCGGCCAGCTCGAAGTCGCGGGCCTGGAGCCCGGCGGTGCCGAAGTGGCGGGGGTCGTCCCACACGAACACGCCCTTGGCGCCCCACGTGTTCACCACCCCGCAGCCGGCCGCCTCGGCGAAGGCGTGGAGCCCGTCGACCGCTCCGGTCCGGACGACGCCGGGCCCGACGAGGATGCCGAGCCGGCTCACCGACTCAGTAGCGCAGGCCTGGGGCGCGGATCTTGAAGATGTCGGTGGCGAGCTGCTGGCCGAGCTTGGTGGCCTCCCAGCGCTTGCCGCCGTTGGAGATCTTCGGGCCGTCGGTCCAGCCCTGCATCCAGATGATGTCCTCGGCCACGGCCCGGATCACCTGGCCGGTGATGAGCTGCGACTCGTCCGACGCCAGCCAGGCCACCACCGGCGACGACACGGCCGGGTCCATCCGGTTGAACTCCTCCTCGGGGATCTCGTCGGCCTCGATCACCGCGGGGGCGTTCGGCATGGTGCCGGTGATGCGGGTGGCGGCGGCGGGCCCGATGCAGTTCACGGTGACGCCGAGCTTGTGGAGCTCGAGCGACAGCGTGAGCGTGAACCCGGCGATGCCGGACTTCGCCGTGGCGTAGTTGGTCTGGCCGAAGTTGCCGACCAGGCCGGCGCCGGAGGTGGTGTTGATCACCCGGCCGGTGAAGGTCTCGCCGGCCTTGGCCCGATCCCGCCAGTGCTTGGCGGCGTGGTGCGACGGCGCCCACGTGCCCTTGAGGTGCACGTTGATGACGGCGTCGAAGTCGCTCTCGCTCATGTTCCAGATGGCGCCGTCCCGCACGATGCCGGCGTTGTTCACGAGGATGTCGAGCTTCCCGTAGGTGTCGACGGCCTGCTGCACCAGGCGACCAGCGCCCTCGTAGTCGGCCACGTTGTCGTAGTTGGCGGCGGCCTGGCCGCCCCGCTCCACGATCAGCGCAACGGTGGCGTCGGCCGCCTTCTGGTCGGCGCCGTCGCCGCTCACCGAGGTGCCGAGGTCGTTCACGACCACGCTGGCGCCGTGCTTGGCCAGCTCGAGCGCGTGCGCCCGGCCGATGCCGGCGCCCGCGCCGGTGACGATGGCGACCTTGCCGTCGAGGAGTGCCATTGGGGGGTTTCCTTTCACGCCTTGAAGCGGTTGACGAGCTCGAACTTGAGGACCTTGCCGGTGGGGTTGCGCGGGAGGGCGTCGACGATCTCGAGCCGCTCCGGGAGCTTCTGGGTCATGAGGCCCTGCTCCCGGCAGAAGGCGACGAGCTCGTCGAAGGCGATGGGGGCGGCAGGGTCGGCCGGCACCACCACCGCGCACACCCGCTCACCCGTCTTGGGATCCGGCACGCCGATCACGGCCACGTCGGCGATCGCCGGGTGCGTGAAGAGGAGGTCCTCGACCTCCTTGGCCGAGATGTTCTCCATGTTGCGGATGATGATGTCCTTCACCCGTCCGGTGATCGTGACCATGCCGTCGGCGTCGATCTTCCCGAGGTCGCCGGTGCGGAACCAGCCGTCCTCGTCGAAGGCGTCGGCGTCGAGCGACGAGTCGAGGTAGCCCTTCATCACCTGCGGCCCCTTGGCCCGGAGCTCCCCCTCCTCGCCGATGCCGGCTTCCTTGCCCTCGAGGGTGACGACCCGGAGCTGGGCGACGGTGCTCTTGCCCTCGGTGTGGGCGAGCTGCTCGTCGGTGTCGTGGATCGTGCCCATCGTGAGGATGGGCGACTCGGTGAGCCCCCAACCCGACACGATGCCCACGCTGTCGCCCATCTCGGCCTTGATGTCGTAGTGCAGCTGCGGCGGCTTCGGCGCCCCGCCCCCGCAGTAGATCCGCACCGACGGGAAGAGCACCTCGCCCTCGGGCAGCTGGCGCTGGGCGGCGAGGTAGGCCATGTGGAACGGGGTGCCGGCGCCGGCCATCGTGACCTCGTGCTGCTGGATCAGCGCGATCGTGCGGGCGGGGTCGAAGCGCTCGATGTACACGGTGGGGAACCCGTAGAGCAGGGCGCTGAACAGCCACCCGATCCCGCCGATGTGGGTGAAGGGGAACACCACCGCGTTGATGTCGTGCTCGGTGATGCCCATGTGCTCTGACATGCCCACCGACGCCGCCTTGATGGTGTTGTCGGTGTGCTGGGCGCCCTTCGGATCCGCGGTGGTGCCCGACGTGTAGAAGTACCAGCGCACGGCGTCGACCGCCGGATCGGGCGGCGGCGGGAGGGTGGACGGATCGCCCTGGGGCAGGGCCTTGTCGGCCACCAGCACCTGGAGGTCGCCGCCGGCGGCGTTCACGTCGGTGGCGATGCCCTTGGCCATCTGCTCGAAGTCGAAGCCGCTCCAGGTCGAGGGCACCACGAGGAGCTTCGACCGGGCCTGGCGCACCACGAACCCGACCTCCCGCTCCCGGTAGATCGGCAGCATCGGGTTCTGGATCGCGCCGAGGCGAGCCAGAGCCAGCACGAGGAGCTTCGACTCGAGCCACGTCGGCAGCTGCCACGAGACGACGTCGCCGGCACCGATGCCCATGCGGTGGAGCCCGGCGGCGGCCCGCTCGGCGGCGGCCTTGGTCTCGGCCCACGTCAGGGTGCGCCCGTCCTCGTCGACGGCGGCGCGAGCGTCAGGGGTTGCGGCGGCCCGGGCCTCGACCAGCTCCCACAGGCTTCCTCCATCGACCTTCGGCACGGCGCACCCCCAGCTCTCGTCCCACGGACCTGACGACCCGTCAGAAGCTAGCCGTGGGGTCTACTCCGGGTCGACGTCGAAGCTGAGGAGGAGGTGCTCGAGCAGCTCCGGCTCGGTGGCCTCGATGGCGATGCTGGCCACCCGCAGCGCGGTGAGGAGGCCCAACCAGGCGCCGAAGAGGAGATCCTGCTCGCCGAGGCGCGAGTAGAGGGCCTCCACCGGGGGTCGGATCCCGCCCGCGGTGGACGCCGACGCGGTGAGGATCTCCTGCAGCAGCTCCAGCCGGTGCTCCGGCACGGCGCCGTCGAGGGCCAGCTGCGAGAGCAGCTCGGCGAGGTCGAAGGCCTCGTCGGTGAGGGCCACCATGCGGCGGAAGGCCACCGCCGATGCGTCGAGGAGGATCTGGGCCACGGCCACCGAACCGTGCTCGGCCACCCCGGTGCCGATGACCGTGGCGGCCTTCTCGGGCTCGGTCTCGAGCACCTGCAGCTCGAGGGCTTCACGGAGGACGACGGGGAGTTCCACGGAGCGAGGCTACCGGCGAGTCCGTTGACAGCCGCGACGACGGCTCCTACGTTCGCCTCGGGCGCGACCGGTCGACGCGCCACCCCCCCACCAGACCGGGCGGACACCCAGTCAGTCGTGCGGGCGCACCAACCAACGGGGGATCATGCAGATGCAAGGACACCGAAACCGCTGGGGCCGTGCTGCCCTGGCGCTGCTCCTGCCACTCGTACTGGTCGGCGCGGCCTGCGCCGGCGACGACGACGACAGCGGCGACGCCAGCACCGACACCGGCGCCGATGGTGACCTCGCCGGCACCACCGTCACCATCTTCGGTCCCGAGGTCGAGGGTGAGGCCCAGGGCTTCCTCGACTCCTTCGCCGACTTCGAGGAGGAGACCGGGATCGACGTCCAGTACCAGGGTGACCGCAGCTTCGAGGAGCAGATCGGCGTGCGCGTCGACGGCGGGGATCCGCCCGACATCGCGATGTTCCCGCAGCCGGGCAAGATCCGCGACTTCGCGGAGGAACTGGTGCCGCTCTCCGACGATGTGGCCGCCACCGTCACCGACAGCTTCGACGCCGGGTGGACCGACCTCGTCACCATCGACGGTGACGTCTACGGCGTTCCGGCCAAGGCCGACCTGAAGAGCCTCGTGTGGTACTCCCCGGCCGCCTTCGAGGAGGCGGGGTACGAGATCCCGACCACCTTCGAGGACTTCATCGCCCTCACCGACACGATGATGGCGGACGGCAAGACGCCGATGTGCATCGGCCTCGGCAGCGACGCCGCCACCGGCTGGCCCTTCACCGACTGGGTGGAGGACATGATGCTGCGGCTGAAGGGCCCCGAGGTCTACGACCAGTGGGTCAACCACGAGATCCCGTTCAACGACCCCGACGTGGTGGAGGTCGGCGAGTACGTCCGAGAGCTCTGGTCCCAGCCCGGCTTCGTGTACGGCGGGCTCCAGAACGTGGCCGCCACGCCGTTCGCCGACGCCGGCCTCCCGCTGCTCGACGGCGACTGCATGCTGCACCGCCAGGGCAACTTCTACGCCGCCAACTGGCCCGACGGCACCGAGATCGGCACCGACGGCGCCGTGAACGCCTTCTACCTGCCGGGCAGCACCGAGCACCCGAACATCACGTTGAGCGGCGGCATCTACGCCGCAGCCTTCAGCGACCGCCCCGAGGTCGAAGCGGCCATGGCCTTCCTGGCCAGCACCGACTACTCGGACACCCGGGCTCCGGTGGGCGGCTTCCTCTCGCCGAACAAGGACGCCGACGCCTCCCTCTACCCGACGGAGATCGAGCAGTCCTTCGCCGAGATCCTCACCGCCGCCGACCCGGTGCGGTTCGACGCCTCGGACCAGATGCCGGGAGCCGTGGGCTCGGGCAGCTTCTGGACCGCGGCCGTCGACATCACCACCGGGGCCAAGACGGTGCAGGCGGCGTTCGATGCCGTCGAAGCCTCCTGGCCCGGCTGACGATCGGCTGACCGGCCCGGGGAGCTGAGCTCCCCGGGCCTCCAGCTCCCCAACGCGCTCGAGGAGGGCAGTGCGAGAGGTCGTCGAGATCCTGATCGGGGTCGGGTCCGCCGTCGGCGTGACGGTGGGCCTCTTCGTGGTGGCCAACCTGCTGCTCGACCAAGCCACGGCCCGCTACGTGCTCTTCCGGGCCCTGGCCGGAGCCCTGCTCGGCGCCGTCGTCGGGGCGGCCGTCAACAGCGGCGGCTGGTTCCTCGGCGGTTCCCTGTGGCCGGCGGGCGGCGCCGTGCTCGGCGCCGTCGGCGGCGGCCTCCTCGGTCGGCGACGGATCCCGTCGCTGGCCGACCGTCGCCGCACCATGGAGCGGTGGCGGCCGGTGGTGTTCCTCGCGCCGGCGTTCGCCTTCCTGGTCGTGGCGCTGGTGGCGCCCACGCTGCGCACGATCTACCTCAGCCTCCGCAGCCGGCGGGGGGAGGACTTCGTGGGCCTCGACAACTTCGAGTCGGTGTTCCGCGACCCGTCGATCTTCACCCTGGACAACGCCGGCGACATCCTCACCAGCCGGCTGTTCCTCCTCGGGCTGGCCCTCGGCGTCGGCGTGCTCGCCATCACGGTGATCCGAGCCCGGGTGCAGCAGCGCGACGTCGACCTCACCGGTCCTGGCCCGGCCCTGTCGGTGACGGCGGCGGCCTTCCTCGTGGTGCTGGCCGGGGTGGGCTCGCTCCGTTCGGTGCTCTGGAACAACCTCTACTGGGTGCTGCTCGTGACCTTCGTGAGCACCGCCGCCGGCCTCGGCATCGCGGTGCTGGCCGACCGGGCCCGCGGCGAGTCGGTGGCCAAGTCGTTCATCTTCATGCCGATGGCCATCAGCTTCGTGGGCGCCAGCGTCATCTGGCGCTTCGTCTACGCCTACACCCCTGCGGGGCGCGACCAGATCGGCCTCCTCAACGCCCTCTGGGTGGGCGGCGGCGGCGAACCGCAGGCCTGGATCCAGCAGGCGCCGTGGAACACGTTGTTCCTCATCGCCATCATGATCTGGATCCAGACCGGGTTCGCCATGGTGGTGCTGTCGGCGGCCATCAAGGCCGTGCCCGCCGAGCTGCTGGAGGCCGCCCGCGTCGACGGCGCCAACGACGCCCAGGTGTTCTGGCGGATCACGATCCCCCAGATCCGCACCACGATCGCAGTGGTGGTCACCACCCTCGTGATCACGGTGTTGAAGGTGTACGACATCGTGAAGGTGATGACGAACGGCGAGTTCGGCACCAACGTCCTCGCCAACCAGATGTTCGACGAGTCGTTCATCAACCGGGATCTCGGCCGGGGATCCACGCTCGCGG
>JALYWQ010000447.1 GCA_030852625.1 Actinomycetota bacterium | reverse complement strand
GGCTACGTGTTGCTGCAAGGCCACCTCGACGGGTGGTTCGAAGCCGCCGCCGACAACGGGGGCGGCGCGGCCGCGGTGCTGGCGGCTGCGGAGCGCCTCGCCGGGGACAGCGGCCGAGGCCTCCTCGTCGCCCTGTACGACGCCGAGGAGTGGGGCCTACGGGGGTCGAAGGTGCTGGCCGAGGACCTCGCTTCACCGACCGGTCTCGGCGCGGGCCCGTGCGGTCGCACCGTGCGCCTCGACGACATCGTCGCCGTGGTGAACCTCGACGCACCCTCGGCCCCGGCGTCCGACGTGCTCGGCGGGGTGCCACCGCCGCTCGACGAGCTCGCCAACCTCGTGAGCTACCGGGTGCTCGTGTTCTCCGAGGAGCCCACGGTGACCGCCCTGCTCACCACGACGTCGTTCGCCAACGGGGTGCTCGGCCTGCCGATCCCGGTGGCGGTGGCCGATCCCCTCAACGGCGGCGTCAGCCGCACGGACGTGCGCTGGTTCCACGAGGCCGGCATCCCGGCCGCGTGGCCCGTCGTCGGGTACCCGGAGTACCACACCACCGCCGACACGCTCGAGGTGGTGGACCCCGCCGACCTCGAGCGGGTGACGGCGGGAGCGGTGGACCTGGTGCGGGCCCTCTCGACGGCCAGCATCGGCCGGCTCCCCGGATCGACCCTTGCCGCACCCGGGGCGTCGGCGCCGCCACCGTGTCCCACGCCGGTGGGCACCGCCCCGTTGGAGGACGCCGCTGCGGAGCTGCCGGCGACTGGGAGCGATGACCGCGCCCAGCTCGCTACCGCCACCGTGCTGGCGGCGGTCCTCGCCGCGCTGGCCTTCAGCCGGCGGCGAGGAGCTGGTCGAGCTCGGTGAGGGCGTCGTCGGTGTCGTCGACGAGGATCGCCCACAGGCCGGCCCGCCGGGCCCCCTCGACGTTGCCGGCGGCGTCGTCGAGGAACACTGCCGACGCCGGGTCGTGCACGCCGAGGAGCTCGAGGGCGTGGAGGTAGATGGCCGGGTTGGGCTTGCGCATCCCCACCTCGGAGCTGTCGATCACCACGTCGAACAGGTCGTCGACGGGGAGCATCGCCCGCCACGCCGCCGATCCCTCCCGCACGTTGTTGGTGACGAGGCCCAGCTTGTAGCCCTCGGCGCGCAGGCTCCGGACCTTGGCCACGAACGGCTCCCGCACGGTGCTGTCGCTGATGATCCCCTGCAGGAGGCTGAAGTCGACGGTGATGCCCTGCTCCTCGCCCATGCGGGAGACGGCGGCCACCCAGTCGGTGACCGGCATCTCGCCCCGCTCCACCTGGTGCCACGGGTGGTCGGTGTCCTCGGCGTAGTCGCCGATGAGGAGCTCGAGGGACCCACCGCCGGCCGCGGCGATGGTGGCCCAGGGGGACGAGGTCATGACCCCGGCCCAGTCGAACAGCACGGTGGAGATGGGCCCCGGCGCGGGCTGCGGAGCGGTCATCCTCGGTAGGCGTTGGTGATCGGCATGCGCCGATCCTTGCCGAACGCCTTGGGGGTGAGGCGCGGACCGGGCGGGTTCTGACGGCGCTTGTACTCCGACACGTCGACCAACCGGGTGATGCGATCGACCAGCTCGGGGTCGAAGCCGGCCTCCACCAGCTCGCCGCGGGTGCGGTCCTGCTCCACGTAGGCCTCGAGCAGCGGGTCGAGCACCTCGTAGGGCGGCAGCGACTGGTCGTCGCGCTGGTCGGGGCGGAGCTCGGCCGACGGCGGCTTCGTGAGGACGGACTCCGGGATGACCTCCCGGCCGGCCTTCTCGTTCACGTAGCGGCAGAGCTCGTACACGAGCAGCTTGGGGACGTCCTTGATCACCGCGAAGCCGCCGGCGGTGTCGCCGTAGAGGGTGGAGTACCCGACGGCGAGCTCGCTCTTGTTGCCGGTGGTGAGCACGAGCCAGCCGCGGAACTTGTTCGAGAGCGCCATGAGCAGCGTGCCGCGGATGCGGGGCTGCAGGTTCTCCTCGGTGAGGTCGGGCTCCAGGCCGGCGAAGCTCGGGTCGAGCAGCTCGAGGAAAGCGGCGTGGGCCGGCTCGATGGCGATGGTGCGCAAGTCGATCCCGAGCTGCTCGGACAGCGCCGCGGCGTCGGTCTTGGAGTGGTCCGACGAATAGCGGCTCGGCATGGCGACGGCGTGCACGCGCTCGGCTCCGAGCGCATCGACGGCGATGGCGGCGACCAGCGAGGAGTCGATCCCGCCGGAGAGGCCGAACACCGCGTCGGTGAACCCGTTCTTCTGGACGTAGTCGCGCGTGGCTACCACCAGGGCCTCGTAGACCTCGGCGACGGGGTCGAGCAGCTCGGTGACCACCGGAGGGGCGGGGGCGGTGTGGGTGTCGGCGGGAGGGCCGGACACCGTCACCACCGGCAGGGCGGACGACCCGGCTCGGCCGCGAGGGTCGAGCAGCCGGGTGCGGAACACCGGCCGGAGGTCGAGTTCCACCACCTGCACGGCCTCCTCCAGCTGCGGGAGGCGAGCCACCAGCTCGCCGTCGCCGTCGACGACGAAGGAACCACCGTCGAAGATGAGCTCGTCCTGCCCGCCGACCTGGTTGACGTAGACGATCGGGCAGTGCGCGTCTTCGGCGCGGGTGGCGACCATGCGCTCCCGCTCCCGCTGGCGCCCCTCGAAGTAGGGCGAGCCGTTGGGGATGGCGATCAGCTCGGCGCCCCCAGCCGATTGGGCGGCGATGGGGCCCTCGGGGCTCCACACGTCCTCGCAGATGGCGATGCCCACCTTCACGCCGGCCACCTCGTACAGCGTGAGCGGTTCGTCGCCAGGCGAGAAGTAGCGCTGCTCGTCGAACACCGCGTAGTTCGGCAGCAGGCGCTTCCGGTAGACGCCGACGACCGCCCCGCCCGCGCACATGGCGGCGGCGTTGTAGAGGTCGCGACCGGCGTCGACGAAGCCGACGAGCGCCGCGCACCGGCCGGTGCGGGAGGCCACCTCGTCGAGGGCCTCGCGGTTGGCGCTCACGAACCGCGGCTTCAGCACGAGGTCCTCCGGCGGGTACCCCGTGATGGCGAGCTCCGGGAAGATGGCCAGATCGCACCCGGCTGCTTCGGCACGGTCGTACGCCGCGATCACCCGCTCGACGTTGCCGTCGAGGTCGCCCACCACGGTGTTGATCTGGCACAAGCCGAGGCGGATCCGGGCCACGTCGCCAGCGTACGCGTGATCACTACGGTGACCCCATGCCGGCCGACCTGCGACGAACCCGGTCGGCCGATCCGGACCGCGTTGGCATCGCCCTCGCCAACCTCGAGGAGCAGCACCCCGGCCTGGCCCAGCGGCTCGAGCGAGAGCCAGGGCTGGCCGACGGACTCGTCGCCCTGCTGGCGGCCAGCCGGAGCTCGGCTCGCGTCCTGCGACGCGACGCGCAGGCCCTCGACCGGCTGGCCGACCTCGATCGCCGGGAGCTGGTTCCGCCGGCGTCGGAGGGCATCGACGCGCTGGTGGCATGGAAGCAGCGGGAGCTCATCCGCATCGCGACCGCCGACCTGCTCGGTCGCCGGTCGCTCACCGAGACCGTCGCTGCCTTGTCGGACATGGCCATCGACGTGCTGACGACGGTGCACGCCCAGGTCGTCTCCGAGCTCCCGCCCGGCACTGCGTTGGCGGTGATCGGCATGGGCAAGCTCGGGGGCCACGAGCTGAACTACGCCAGCGACGTCGACGTCCTCTTCGTGGGACACGGGGATCCCGCCGCGCTGGCCCGGACCGGGCGCGACCTCCTCGAGCGAGCCGCCCGTTGCTTCCGCGTCGACGCCGACCTCCGGCCCGAGGGACGGGACGGACCGCTGGTGCGGAGCTTGGCGTCGTACGAGGCGTACTGGGCCCGCTGGGCTGATCCCTGGGAGCGCCAGGCGCTGGTGAAGGCGGTGCCCGTGGCCGGCGACGCCGAGCTCGCCGCGGCCTGGATGGCCTCGGCGGGTCCGGTGGTGTGGGGCGCGCCGTTCACCGCGGACGACCTGCGCTACGTCCGGGCCATGAAGGAGCGGGCCGAGCTCGAGATCGGACGGCGGGGGACCGCCGACCGGGACGTGAAGCGCGGCCCGGGGGGCATCCGGGATGTGGAGTTCGCGGTGCAGCTCCTCCAACTGGTGCACGGCCGCGTCGACCAGCAGTTGCGCTCCCCGAACACCCTGGAGGCCTTGGAGGCCTTGGCCGCCGGGGGGTATGTCGACGGTGACGACGCGTCGCTGCTGGCGGCGGCCTACGAGTTCCTCCGCCGCGTCGAGCACGCCGTGCAGCTGGAGGACGAACGCCAGACCCACGAGGTGCCGGCCGACCGCGACGAGCGACGGCGGATCGCTCGGGTGCTCGGCTACCGGGGCACCGCCGATGCGGGGCCCACCGAGCACTTCGACCACGACCTGGCCTCGCACCGGGCCGCGGTCCGATCGGTGCACGAGCGGGTGTGGTTCCGGCCCCTCCTCGCATCGCTGTCGGGGGCGGGGCCGCTCGGGCCCGAGGCGGCCACCGAACGTCTGGCCGCGTTCGGCTTCACCGACCTCGAGCGGACCCGGCAGGCGGTGGACGAGCTCACCCGAGGCCTGACCCGTTCGTCGCGCATGATGCAGCAGCTCCTGCCGCTGCTCCTCGACTGGCTGTCGGCCTCGCCCGACCCCGACCTCGGTCTGCTCGGCCTCCGCCGGCTGGCCACCGGTGAGCGCCGATCGATGGGGCTGGCCGGCGCCTTCCGGGATTCGCCAGAAGCGGCTCGCCGTCTCGCGCTCCTGCTCGGCACGTCGCGCTGGCTCGGCGACATCCTCGCCGCCAACTCCGACCTCATCGAGCGGCTGCCGGATCGGTCGCGCCTGCAGACCGCGCCCTGGCCGCAACTGGTCCGCGGGGTGACCCAGGGCATGGCGTGGCGGAGCGATCTGGAGCACCGCCAGCGAGCGGTGCACCGCTGGCAGCAGCGCCACCTGCTCGGCATCGGCGCCCGCGACGTCTTCGACGAGGCGTCGGTGGATGAGGTGGGACGGGACCTGGCCGTCATCGCGGAGGCGTGCATCGAGGCCGCGCTGGCGGCCCTCGAGCCGAAGGTGGGGCTGGCTGTGGTCGCCTTCGGCGGCTTCGGTGGTGGCAGCCTCGGCTACGCCAGCGACCTCGACCTGGCCTTCGTCCACGACGGTTCGTCCGCCGCCGACGCCGAGGAGGCCGAGCGGGTGGCCTCCGGCGTGCTCCGCTTCATCGCCGGCGAGACCCCGGCCGAGCGCATGTGGCCCGTCGACGCGTCGCTGCGCCCGGAAGGCCGGAACGGTCCGCTCTCGCGCAGCCTCGAGAGCTGGCGGTCCTACCTGTCCCGGTGGGCGTCGACGTGGGAGCGGCAGGCCTATCTGCGAGCCCGCTCGGTGGGCGGCGACGAGGAGCTGGGCGAGCAGCTGGTGGGAGCGCTCCAGAGCGCCGTGTGGGAGGGGCCGTTCACCCGCACCGAGGAGCGGGAGGTGCGGCGGATGAAGGTGCGGATCGAGCAGGAGCGGCTGGCCCCGGGTGACGATCCGGAGTTCCACCTCAAGCTGGGGCGGGGCTCGCTCTCCGACGTGGAGTTCACGGTGCAGTTCCTCCAGCTCCGTCACCGGGTCCCAGGGGGCAACACGCTGGTGGTGCTCGACGACCTGGTGGAGGAGGGCCACCTGTCGGTGGACGACGCCGACGTGCTCGCGGCGTCGTACCGGTTCTGCGAGCGAACCCGGAACCGGTGCTTCCTCGTGGTCGGTTCCGGTGACTCCCTGCCCATCCGTCCGGAGCGGGCCACGCCGCTCGCCCGATCGCTGGGGATGTCGGTGGCCGACCTCCGCGCCGAGTACCGCCGCGTCACCCGGCGGGCCCGCCGGGTGGTCGAGCGCCGCTTCTACGAACGGGCCTGACCGGTTCCCGGCCCCTGCGCGAGGATGACGCCGAGGGCCGACCGGCCCGATCGTTCGACGAGGGGGTCCCGTGCCGCTGCACCCGCAAGCCCAGATGCTGATGGACGGCATGAGCCAGGCCGGCGGCCCGAAGTTGTCCGAGACCTCTGTCGCCGACAACCGCACCGCCTACCGGGCCCTCATCGCGCTGGCCCAGCCCGAGGAGGTGGCCCGCACCGACGACCGCCTGGTCGAGGGTCCCGAGGGCGACATCCCCGTGCGGGTGTACACGCCGGAAGCGGCGATCAACGCCGCACCCGGAGTGATGCTCTGGTTCCACGGCGGCGGGTGGGTCCTCGGCGACCTCGACACCGCTGATGCCACCTGCCGGGCCCTGGCCAACCGGTCGGGCGCCGTGGTGGTGTCGGTCGACTACCGGAAGGCGCCGGAGCACCGCTCGCCGGCCGCCATCGACGATTGCATGGCGGCGCTCCAGTGGGTGGTGGAGAACGAGGAGCTGCTCGGCATCGACGCCAACAAGGTCGCCGTCGGTGGCGACTCCGCCGGCGGGCACCTCGCCGCACTGGTGTGCCAGCGGGTGCGGGACGAGTTCGGTCCCGAGGTCGACTTCCAGCTCCTCGTGAACCCCGTGCTCGACCTCACCCTCAGCCACCCGTCGATCGAGGAGAACGCGACCGGCTACTTCCTCACCAAGGACACGATGGAGTGGTTCGTCGACCACTACCTCGACGGGCAGGACCCTGCCGACCCGGCCGTGTCGCCGCTCCTGGCCGCGAGCGTCGAGGACCTGCCGCCGGCGCTCATCCTCACCGCCGAGTTCGATCCGCTGCGAGACGAGGGGGCGGCCTACGCCGCCCGCCTCGAGGAGGCCGGTGTCCCGGTGGAGCTCATCTGCTACGAGGGGATGATGCACCAGTTCTTCGAGATGGCGTCGTTGCTGAGCGTCGGCGCCGAAGCCGTCGACACCGCCGGGAACGCGCTGCGGAAGGTGCTCTCGTGAAGCTTCGCTCGATGATCGTGGCTCTGGGTCTCCTCGGCGCCGCTGCGGTCGGTGCCTGCTCGGAGGAGCAGGACCCCGGCCTCACGCCGGCCACCAACGCCGGGCCCACCACCACGTCGCACACCTTGCCGGCGTGCTCGCCCGACACCACCGCCTCGATCCCGCTCGGCGGCTGCATCGACCGCAACGGCCGGGTCGTGAACCCGGGCGTCACACCCTGACCGAGCTCGACGACACCCGGGTCGTCGGCCGCGAGGTCGATCTCGACGAGCAGGTCCGGGCCGCCACCGCGCTGCTCGAGGCGCTGGCGGGCGACCGGTCGCTCCTCGAGCAGCTCCCCGAGGCCGAGCGCCGACGGCTGCTCGACGCCGCCGCCAACGTCTTCGCGCCCGACGTCGAAGCCCGCCGCCAGCAGACCAAGGCCCGCCGACGCCGCGAGAAGGAGGAGCGCCGACGCCAGGAGGCCGAGGTGCTCACCGAGACCGGCATCCGGCAGCTCCGGGCCAGGCCGGTGTTCACCACGCCCAACGTGTTCCCGCCGAACGATCTCGAGCAGCTCGACGTCGACGAACCCGAGTTCCGGGAGATCGTCGAACCGCAGCACTGCTACGTGTGCAAGCAGAAGTACGACCTCGTGCACTCCTTCTACGACCAGCTCTGCCCGCCGTGCGCCGAGTTCAACTTCGCCAAGCGCACCGAGACGGCTGACCTCCGTGGTCGGGTGGCCCTCCTCACCGGCGGTCGCGTCAAGATCGGCTACCAGGCCGGCATCAAGCTGCTTCGGGCCGGCGCATCGCTGATCGTCACCACCCGGTTCCCGCGAGACGCCGCCCTCCGCTACGCCGCGGAGGCCGACTTCGACGAGTGGGGCGATCGGCTCGAGGTCTACGGGCTCGACCTGCGCCACACACCCAGCGTCGAGGCGTTCTGCGCCCACCTCATGGCCACCCGCCACCGCCTCGATTACATCGTCAACAACGCCTGCCAGACCGTGCGCCGGCCGGCCGCGTTCTACGAGCACATGCTCGACGTGGAGACGGCGGCCCTCGACCGGCTCCAGCCGGGGGCACGCGCCGTGCTCGGTGGCCACGACGGCCTACGAGGCGTCGAGCTCGTGGGCGGCGACCTGCCGGCGGTGGTGGCCGGGCC
>JALYWQ010000425.1 GCA_030852625.1 Actinomycetota bacterium | reverse complement strand
ATCATCGACAAGCGGGACATGCAGTTCCTCTACCGCGATGGCGACGACTACGTCTTCATGGACAACGAGAGCTACGACCAGATGCACGTGGCGCCCACCGCATTGGGCGACGCCTCCAAGTACATCGTCGACGGCTCCACCGTGACCCTCCAGATGTTCGGCGACGAGATCGTCGGATCCGATCTCCCCGCCGCCGTCGAGCTCACCGTCACCGAGACCGAGCCCGGCGTGCAGGGCGACCGGGTGTCGGGCGCCCGCAAGCCGGCCACGCTGGAGACCGGTCTGGTGCTGCAGGTGCCGTTGTTCGTGAACCCCGGCGATCGACTCAAGGTCGACACCCGCTCGGGCGAGTACATCACCCGAGCCTGATGTCCTTCGCCGCAGCGCGGCGGGACGCGCGCGAACGGGCCCTCGGCCTCCTCTACGAGGCCGAGACCAAGGGGTGTGCCGGCTCCGAGATCCTCGACGGTCTGCCGGTCCCGCCCGATCCCTACGTCGACGACTTGGTCCGAGCCGTCGACGCCCACCGGCCGGCCATCGACGCCCACCTCGAGCGGTTCGCGCAGGGTTGGTCGCTCCAGCGGATGGCGGCCCTCGATCGAGCGGCGCTTCGGATGGGCACCGCCGAGCTCCTCACGCAGCCCGACGTCCCCACCGGTGTCGTGCTCTCCGAGACCGTCGACCTGGCCTCGAGGTTCTCCACCGACTCGTCGGGGCGTTTCGTGAACGGCCTGCTGGCGCGCATCGCGCTCGAGGTCCGTCCCGACGCCCCCCTCGACGCCGAGCCCGACGAGACCCGGCCGGAGCCGCTCGTCGACGGCCTGGTGATCGACCTCGACGGTGTGATCCGCCACTGGGACCCGAACCACCTGGCCGAGCACGAGGAGCGCCTCGGGCTGCCGGCTGGCGCCATCGGCCAGGCCGCCTTCGACCACGACCGGCTGGCCCGGGCCATGGACGGCCGGATCACCTTCGACCAGTGGACGACCGAGATCGGCGAGGCCGTGGCAGCAGCCCACGGGGTGGCGGCGACCGACGCTGCCGAGGCGTGGGCCATGGCGGGGTGGAACATCGACCTCGGGGTGCTCGACCTCGTGCAGGCCGTGCGAGCCGTCGTGCCGGTGGCCCTGCTCTCCAACGCCTCCACGCGACTGCTCGAGGATCTCGAATCCTCGGAGATCGCCGGGGCCTTCGACGCCGTCGTCGGGTCCGCCGACATCGGCGTCGTGAAGCCGCACGCGGGTGCCTACGAGGCGGCCGCCACCGCGATCGGCACCACCGTCGACCGGTGCGCCTTCGTCGACGACCTCGAGGCCAACATCGAGGGCGCTCGGGCCGTCGGGATGCGCGCCGAGCGCTTCGAGGACGCTGAGGGGCTGCGGGCCTTCCTGGTCGAGCTGGGCCTGGTGTGACCGGCGGGCCGCTCCCGCTGCCCGACCCACCGATCCGAACGCCGCGGCTCCTCCTGCGGGCCTGGCAACCGGACGACGCCGACGCCCTCGTGGCCGCGTGGGCCGACCCCGAGGTGCGACGGTGGACGGGCGTGCCGGAACGGCCCGACCGGGCCACCGCAGCGGCTTGGATCGGCAGGACCCCGGCCCTCCGGGACGCGGGACGGAGCCTCGATCTGGTGATCGACGTGGACGGCGCGGTGGCGGGGGAGGTGGGCGTGGTCGTCGCCACGGACGACGAGCGGCGTTCCGGGGAGATCGGCTGGTGGTTGGCGCCCGACCACCGGGGCCGGGGTCTGGCCAGCGAAGCGGTAGACGCGTTCACCGGCTGGCTGCTGGGTCCCGCCGGCCCTGATGTGGCCGAGGTGGTGGCTCGATGCGCCACGGCCAACCCGCGGGCCGGCCGGGTGGCGGCTGCGGCCGGGTTCCACCTCGAGCCGGCGTCCGGGGACCCGGAAGTTGAGCTGTGGCGTGCCGGAGCCCGGCCGGGAGCTGGTACCCTGCACACCTGACCGTGAAGTGGGTCCCGTGAGGCCCGTACGGACAGGAAGGACACCGGCTTGGCCGAACGTGAACGCCGCTCGACGCCCCCCTATGGGGGCGTTTTCGTTGCCCGGTCCCAGGTCATGGACGCCGACGACGTGCGCCGGGCCATCTGGCGCATGAGCCACGAGATCGTGGAGCGCAACCACGGCCTCGACGGCCTCGTGCTGATCGGGCTGCAGACCGGTGGGGTGGGCCTGGCCCACGCGCTGGCCGACGCCCTCGAGGAGATCGACGGCACCGCACCCCCGGTGGGCACCCTCGACGTGGCCCTCTACCGCGACGACATCGGCATCCGACCGGTCCTCCCCGAAGCGGTCACCGAGATCCCCGTCGACCTCGACGGTGCCGTGGTGGTCCTCGTCGACGACGTGCTCTTCACCGGCCGAACCATCCGTGCCGCCCTCGACGCCCTGAACGCCTACGGCCGGGTCCGTGCGGTGCAGCTGGCCGTGATGGTCGACCGCGGCCACCGGGAGCTCCCCATCCGGCCCGACTACGTCGGCAAGAACCTGCCGACCCGTCGGGACGAGATGGTCAACGTGAGCCCGTCGGGCGTCGACCTGGGCGAACTGGTGAAGGAGGGCCGCTGATGGACGGCCTCCAGCACCTCCTGTCGATCGACGACCTCACCCGCGACGACCTCGAGACCCTGCTGCGCCTCACCGATGCCTTCACCGAGGTGGGCAAGCGAGCCATCCCGAAGGTGCCGGCCCTCCGGGGCAAGAACGTGGTGTGGCTCTTCTACGAAGACTCCACCCGCACCCGCCTGAGCTTCGAACAGGCCGCCAAGCGCCTCTCGGCCGACACCATGAACTTCAGCGTCGGCTCCTCGTCCACCAAGAAGGGCGAGTCGCTCCGGGACACCGTGCTCACCATCGAGGCCATGGGCGTCGATGCGGTGGTCGTGCGCCACGCGTCGGCCGGCGTGCCCTGGCAGATCGCCCGCTGGCTCGACGACCGCGTCCACGTCGTCAACGCCGGCGACGGCTGGCACGAGCACCCCACCCAGGCCCTGCTCGACGCCTACACGATCCGCGAGCACCGCGGCTCGGTGGAAGGCCTCCACATTGGCATCGTCGGCGATGTGAAGCACAGCCGGGTCGCCCGCTCCGATGTGCAGGCCTTCACGAAGCTCGGCGCCCACGTCACCCTCGTGGCGCCCCCCACCCTGCTGCCACCGAGCATCGAGGGCTGGCCGGTGTCGGTGGCCCACGACCTCGACCAGGTGCTCGGCGACCTCGACGTCGTCTACCTCCTCCGCATGCAGCGGGAACGCATGACCGAGCACCTCGTGCCGTCGCTGCGGGAGTACACCCAGCGCTTCGGCCTCACGATCCGCCGGGCCGAGCGACTGCGGGACGATGCGCTCGTCATGCACCCCGGCCCCATGAACCGCGGCGTCGAGATCGATGCCGCCGTCGCCGACCTGCCGAGGACCGTGGTGCTCGACCAGGTGCGCAACGGGGTCGCGGTGCGGATGTCGGTGCTCTACCTCCTCCTCGGCTCGGGGGTGGACCGCGTGCTGCAGGACAAGTCGCCCACCGCGGTGTTGCTGGAATCGGAAGGAGCGCCCACCTGATGTCCTCGATCGTGCTGCGAGGGGGTCGTGTGATCGACCCCACCGGGGAGCGGGTGGCCGACGTCGTGATCGACGAGGGGCGCATCGTGGCCGTCGGGCCCGACCTCAGCGCCGACCGGGTGCTCGACGCCGCCGGCTGCGTGGTGGCGCCCGGCCTCGTCCACCTCCACAGCCACCTGCGCCAGCCTGGCCAGGAGGAGGCTGAGACCATCGAGACCGGGGCCCGGGCTGCCGCCCTCGGCGGGTACACCTGCATCCTGGCCATGCCCAACACGATCCCCGCCATCGACCACGCCGGCGTGGTGCGGGAGGTGCTCGAGCTCGGCCGCAAGGCGGTGTGCGACGTGCAGACGTCCGGAGCCATCACCGTCGGCCGGGCAGGGGAGCAGCTGGCCCCCCTCGGGGAGCTGGCCGACCTCGGCGTGCGGTTCTTCACCGACGACGGAGCCGGCGTGGCCGATGCCCGGCTCATGCGGCGGGCCCTCGAGTACGCCGGTGGCCTGCGCGCCGCCGGCCAGCCCGTGATCCTGGCCCAGCACTGCGAGGACCCGGTGCTCTCGGCCGGGGGTCACATGCACGAAGGGGAGTGGTCCTCCCGACTCGGGATCCCCGGTCAGCCGGCCGAATCGGAGGAGCTGATGGTGATGCGCGACATCGCCCTGGCCCGCCTCACCGGCACGCCCGTGCACTTCCAACACCTCTCCACGGCCGGCTCGGTCGCCATGGTGCGGGCCGCCAAGGCCGGCGGGGTCCCCGTCACCGCCGAGGCCACCACCCACCACTTCACCCTCACCCACGCCGAGTGCGCGTCGTACGACCCGGTGTTCAAGGTCAACCCGCCACTGCGCACCGAGGCCGACGTGGCAGCGGTGCGGGCTGGCCTGGCCGACGGCACCATCGACTGCATCGCCACCGACCACGCCCCCCACACCCAGGAGGCCAAGGAGGCGCCCTTCGACAGCGCGCCTCCGGGCATGCTGGGACTGGAGACGGCCCTGGCCCTCGCCCTCACGGAGCTCGTCCTGCCGATGAGCGAGGTGCTGCGCCTCCTCAGCTGGGGCCCGGCGGCGGTCCTCGGCGTCACCGACCGCCACGGCGGACCGATCGAAGCGGGTCGCCCCGCCAACCTCACCGTGATCGACCCCGAGGTCACCTGGACCGTCGATCCCGCCGCGCTGGCCAGCCGCAGCCGCAACACCCCGTACGCCGGGCGTGAGCTGCGGGGAAGGGTCCGGCACACCATCCTCGAAGGAGAACCCGTGGTCATCGACCAGGAGGCCCAGCGCTAGTGGCCGTTCGTGACGCATTGCTCGTGCTGGCCGACGGCACCACCTTCGAGGGCGAGGCCATCGGTGCCGATCGCCCCACCTCCGGCGAGGTGGTGTTCAACACCGTGCTGTCGGGCTACCAGGAGGTGATCACCGATCCGTCCTACGCCGGGCAGATCATCACCTTCACCTACCCCCACATCGGGAACTACGGCGTGAACCTCCACGACTTCGAGTCGCGCCGCCCCTTCTGCCGCGGGGTCGTGGTGCGCGACCTCGCCCGCCGCCGGTCGAGCTGGCGCAGCGAAGCCGACCTCGACGCCCAGCTGGCGGCCTACGGCATCCCGGGCATCGCCGGCATCGACACCCGCAAGCTGACCCGTCGGATCCGCGAGCTCGGTGCCATCCCTGGCGCCTTCGGCCCGCTCGACGCCATCGACGAGGGCGGGTTGCGGGCCCTCGCCGCCGGCGAAGCGGGCACTGACGGCGTCGACCTGGTGGCCGAGGTCACCACCGCCCAGCCCTACCGGCTCGGCGACGGCACCCGGCCGCTCGTGGTGGCCTACGACTACGGCATCAAGCGAACCATCGTCCGCCACCTCGCCTCGTGGTTCGACGTCGAGGTCGTCCCGGCCACCACCCCGGCCGCCGAGGTCCTCGACCGCTCACCGGCCGGCGTGTTCTTGTCCAACGGCCCGGGCGACCCCGCCTCCGTGCCCTACGCCAGCGAGGCCATCCACCAGCTGCTCGGCAACGTGCCCGTGTTCGGGATCTGCCTCGGCCACCAGTTGCTCGGCCGGGCCATCGGCGCGGAGACGGTGAAGCTGCCGTTCGGCCACCACGGCGGCAACCACCCCGTTCGCAACCTGGCCACGGGGCGCATCGAGATCACCAGCCAGAACCACAACTTCGCCGTCGACGCCGACAGCCTCCAGGGCCGGGCCGAGATGAGCCACGTCAACCTGAACGACGGCGTGTGCGAGGGGCTGCGGGTGCGCGACGTCGCCGCCTTCAGCGTGCAGCACCACCCCGAGGCCGGCCCCGGCCCCCACGACAGTGCCTACCTGTTCGCCGACTTCGCCGAGATGCTCGGCGTGTCCGAACGACGAGAACTCGAGGAGCAAGCCGGAATGCCCCAGCCGGACGAGGGCGTCGCCTGATGCCCAAGCGCACCGACATCGAATCGATCCTGCTGATCGGCGCCGGCCCGATCGTGATCGGCCAGGCCTGCGAGTTCGACTACTCCGGCACCCAGGCGTGCAAGGTCCTCGGGCAGGAGGGCTACCGCGTGATCCTGGCCAACTCGAACCCGGCCACGATCATGACGGACCCCGAGTTCGCGGCCGCCACCTACGTCGAGCCCCTCGACGTCGACGTCCTGGCCCGGATCATCGAACGGGAGCGCCCCGACGTCGTCCTCCCCACCCTGGGCGGGCAGACCGCGCTCAACCTGGCCATGGAGCTCTTCGCGCGCGGCCTCATCGGCGTGCCCGGCACGCCTGAGATGATCGGCGCCAACGCCGAAGCCATCCGCACCGCCGAGGACCGCGAAGCGTTCAAGGAGGCCATGCAGGGGATCGGCCTCAGCGTGCCGCCGTCCGCGGTGGCGCACTCCATCGAGGAGTCGCGCGACGTCATCGAGCGGATCGGCCTACCGGTGGTGATCCGGCCCGCCTACATCCTGGGCGGGAAGGGCACCGGCATCGCGTCCACCCTCGAGGAGTTCGACCGGCTGGCCAGCGCCGGCCTGGCCGCCAGCCCGATCAACGAGATCCTCATCGAGCGGTCGATCGCGGGCTGGAAGGAGTACGAGCTCGAGGTCATGCGGGATCGCGCCGACAACTGCGTGATCATCTGCTCGATCGAGAACCTCGACCCCATGGGCGTGCACACGGGCGACTCGATCACCGTCGCCCCGGCCCAGACGCTCTCCGACGTCGAGTACCAGCTGATGCGCGACGCCGCGTTCGCCTGCATCCGTCGGGTCGGTGTCGAGACCGGTGGCTCCAACGTGCAGTTCGCCCTCGACCCCGCCAACGGCGACATGGTCATCATCGAGATGAACCCCCGGGTGTCGCGGTCGTCGGCGCTGGCGTCGAAGGCCACTGGTTTCCCGATCGCCAAGATCGCCGCCAAGCTCGCCGTCGGCTACACGCTCGACGAGATCCCGAACGACATCACGCAGGCCACGCCGGCCAGCTTCGAGCCCACCATCGACTACGTCGTCACCAAGGTGCC
>JALYWQ010000395.1 GCA_030852625.1 Actinomycetota bacterium | reverse complement strand
CGCCTCGACCCGCATGCCGGGTCGCACCTGGTCGAGGTCCACGTCGACGAGGTTGGTGTGCACCCGGATGCGGGGGTCCTCGTCGATGGCGACCAGGGCAACCGTGAACGGGGGCTCGAACCGCGGGTCCCACATCTGGTGGTTGACGGTGACGCCGACGACCGTACCCCGCCCCGACACCGCTGCGACGGCGAACCCCCGCCCACGGCAGTGCCGGCAGACCGGGCTGGGGGGGTGGACCAATGCCTCGCAGCTCTCGCAGCGGAGGAACTGCAGCGTGCCGTCCCGGCCGCCGTGCCAGAAGTGGGCCGTCTCGTCGGTGACCAGGGGGAGCGGCTTGTTCACGCCACGACACCCCGGACCTTCAGGTCGATGATGGCCTCGGTGTCGAGCCCCAGCTCCTCGAGGATGGCGTCGCCGTGCTCGTTGAACTCGGGGGCCCGGGCGGGGATCGCGGGTTGCTCGTCGTACTGCACCGGTGCGGCGGCCAGCTGGAACGGCACCCCCTCGGCGGTGGCGCAGTCGACCATGTAGCCGTTGGCGACGGTCTGGGGGTCGACCACCGCTTCGAGGGTGTCCTGCACCATGGCCCACTGCCCGGAGAACGTGTTCAGCCGGTCCCGCCACTCGGCGGCCGGTCGGCCGGCGAAGGCTTCCCGGATGGCCTCGATCGCGACGGCCGTGTTGGCCTGGAGGGCTTCGGCGGTGGCGAAGCGCTCGTCCGTGGCCAGGTCGGGTCGGTCGATGACCGTGCAGAACTCGGCCCAGTACTTCGCAGCCTGCAGGCAGGTGAGGGCGACGTGCCGGCCGTCGGCGGTGGCGTAGGTGCCCGTGAGGGGGTTGCCCATCGGGCGGTCGGGCGGCGGGGGAGCCCACGGCACGCCGAACTGGAGCGAGAGCGCCAGCGCCGCGCCCATCGACCACATGCCCACGCCGAGGAGGGAGACGTCGACCACGGTGCCCTCGCCCGTGCGCTCCTTGTGGAACAAGGCACCCATGATCCCGCCGGCGATGGTCATGGCGCCGATCGAGTCGCCGAACGCCGGCGCCGGCGGCGGGGGCACGCGGGGGTCGTCGGCCTGCTTCATCCCCAACGCGATGCCGGCTCGCACCCAGTAGGCCAGCGAGTCGTAGGACCCGCGATCGGCGTCGGGTCCCCGCTCGCCCTGGCCGGTGCCCCGCACGTAGATGATCTCGGGGTTGTGGGCCCGGATGTCGTCGACGTCGATCTTCAGCTTCGAACGGATCGACGGCAGCTTGTTGGTGAGGAAGACGTCGCACGTGGCGGCCAGTCGGTAGAGGATCTCGAGGCCCTCGGGGCTCGTGAGGTCGAGGCCCAGGCTGCGCTTGCCCCGGTTGGAGTGCTCGAGGAGCACGTGCACCTGGGTGCCCATCACCGCGATGCCGCTGGAGGCCAGGCCTCGCATGGCGTCGCCCCGCTCGACGTGCTCGATCTTGATGACCTCGGCGCCGTAGTCGGCCAGCAGCGCGGACGCGGCCGGGACGAACGTGTGCTCGGCGACCTCGAGGATGCGGACACCCTCCATCACCTTGGTCATGGCTTCCCCCTCGGGCCTGCGGGCTCACGGTCGGCGGAGCCACGTGGAACAGGGTTGTTAGATCTAGCACAGGGCCGTTGCGCTGTTCCGGCCAGCAATTTCGACCTCCGCAGGGGTGTGGTTGACGCGAGTGTTAGCCGGTGTCTACCGTCGCGAGGGTTGGGGGGACGGCCGACCTCGTCGGTCTGCCATCGTCCCTGCGATCGCAGGCAGTACCGTCGTGAACGCGTGCGGTGACGCGTGCGGAGCGGCGTGCGACGGCGGACCATCGACGTGACCAGGGGGATGGATGAGTTCGAGTGACGAGCGCCGCGGGCACCACCGTCGAGTCTTCCCGGTCGCCCTGCTCGCCCTCACGCTGCTGGCATCCACGGCCTGCGGGGCTCGCTGGACCGACGACCAGGCCGCCGAGCTCAAGGCCCGCACCACCGCCGGGGCCGGTCGATCCGTCTCGGGCAACGAGGACACCGGCACCGACACCGGCGTGATCGACGGCGGTGGTACCACCACCGGCGGCACTGCTGGCGGTACCACCGGGGGCACGGCTGGTGGCGCCGGCGGCACCACGGGCGGCAGCGGTGGGCAGGCGAGTGGCCCGTTGCCGTGCGCGGCCGCATCCGACGCGCCGGGGGTCACCGACGACCAGATCACCTTCGCCACCATCACCACCCTCACCGGCGTGGTGCCCGGGCTCGGCCAGTCGGCCCTCGCCGCCGTGCAGGCCTACGTCGCCCACCGCAACGCGTCCGGCGGGGTGTGCGGCCGGAAGCTGGTCCTGAAGACGGCCGACGACGGCCAGGACAACGGTCGCTACCGCTCCCTCGCCACCGAGCTCAACCCCTCGATCCTCGGCATCGTGGGCGGCATCGGCGGCGGTGACGCCGGCGGGGCGGACGTGGTGCCCTCGCTCGGCATCCCCGTCGTCGCAGTGCCGATCTCGGACGGCTTCCAGAACGCGGCCACGGTGTTCGACACCAACCCGCCGTTCGCCGA
>JALYWQ010000387.1 GCA_030852625.1 Actinomycetota bacterium | reverse complement strand
GCCAGGCGCTTCGACTTCGAGTGGACGCGCAGGATGGCTTCCCGTTCGCTGACCTCGGGCAGCGGCACGACCACCTGGCGGTCGAACCGGCCGGGCCGCAGGAGGGCGGGGTCGAGGATGTCGGGCCGGTTGGTGGCCGCGATCATCACGATGCCCTCGGTGGCCTCGAAGCCGTCCATCTCCGAGAGCATCTGGTTGAGCGTCTGCTCCCGCTCGTCGTGGCCGCCGCCGAGGCCGGCGCCGCGCTTGCGGCCGATGGAGTCGATCTCGTCCACGAAGATGATGGCCTTGCCCATCTTCTTGGCCGTGGCGAAGAGGTCGCGGACCCGGCTGGCGCCTACGCCCACGAACATCTCCATGAAGTCGGATCCGGTGACCGACAGGAACGGCACGCCGGCCTCGCCGGCCACGGCTCGGGCGATGAGGGTCTTGCCGGTGCCGGGCGGGCCGACGAGGAGCACGCCCTTGGGGATCCGGGCGCCGATCTCCCGGAACCGCTCGGGGGTCTTCAGGAAGTCGACGACCTCCTTGATGTCCTGCTTCACGCCCTCGTACCCGGCGACGTCGTCGAACGTGGTGCCGGGCCGCTCGGTGGAGTACGTCTTGGCCTTCGAGCGGCCGATGGACATGATGCCGCCCATCTGGCTCTGGGCGCGGCGCTGCATGAACCAGAAGAACCCCACGAAGATCATCACGGGGATCAGGAACGGAAGCAGGTTGGCGAGGAAGCCGGGCTGGGGGGTCTTGTACTCGACCTTGACGCCCTGCTCCTTCAGCACCGCCTCGTCGGCCTCCGGCAGGCCGCCGTCGAGCGGGCCGGTGGTGCGGAACTCCTCGCCGCCGTCGAGCGAGCCGGTGATCGAGCCGTTGGTGTTGTCGACGGTGACGGTGTCGACGTCGCCCGACCGCACCCGGTCCATGAACTCGGAGTAGGCGATCTTGTCGCTCTTCCCCGCCGACAGGAGGCTGGGGATCACGATGACGGCCAGCGTGAGGCCGAGGAGGGCCCAGAGGCCCCACTTCGGCATTCCCTGGTCGGAACGGAGCGGCGAACGGCTCCCCGGCGAACGGGGAGGCCGAGGGGGCGGCGGCGGAGGCGGGGGCAACCCCTCGGGACTCATCGGGCCAGGATAGGGGGGCGATCACCGGGAACCGAAGGCAGGCATCCGCGTCCCGCGATCTGGCCGTCGCTAGCGTGGCCGACATGAGCAGTCGCACCTGTGCGAAGCCGGGCTGCAGCGTGAGCGCCAGCGCCACGATGGTCTACGACCACGGTGGCGCCGTCGTGCTGCTCGAGCCGCTCCACCGTGAGGCCCATCCGATGCACTACGACCTGTGCACCGACCACGCCGACGCCCTCCGGGTGCCGCTGGGGTGGAGCCTCGACGATCACCGGGTGCGCTACCCGGTCGCCGTCGCCTCCTGACGACGCCCCGGCTTCCGTTCACCGGAGGCCGCCTGCCTACGCTCTCCCCGTGACCGACACCCCCACGCCGGCCGCCGGTCGGGTCGAGCCGCGCTGGGGTCTCGGCGACGCCGCCGCGGGCTACGCGCTCGCCATCGTGGGGTCGAGCATCGTGAGCTCGATCGTGCTGGCGGCCACCGGACGCACGCCCGACGAGCAGGACGAGCTCCCGCTGTCGCTGGTGGCCGTCACCCAGCTCGGCCTCTGGGTCGGGTTGCTCGGGGTGCCGTGGCTGGTGACGCGGCTCAAGGGCAACGGGCTGGTCGCTGACCTGCGCCTCCGCTTCCAGGCCCACGACGTCTGGCGGGGCGGAGCGATCGGCGTCGCCCTCCAGCTGGTGCTCATCCCGTTGCTGTACTGGCCGTTCCTCGAGCTGCTCGACAAGTCAGCCGACGACCTCGAGGGCCCGGCTCGGGAGCTCACCGACCGGGCCGACGGTGCGCTCGGCGTGATCCTGCTCGTGCTGATCGTCGGCGTCGGCGCCCCGATCGTGGAGGAGATCTTCTACCGAGGCTTCCTCCAGGGGGCCTTGCGGAAGCGGGGCATCCCGGTCGTCGCCTCGATCGCCATCAGCAGCACCATCTTCGCGGCCAGCCACTTCCAGGCCCTGCAGTTCCCCGCCCTGCTGATCTTCGGCGCCGTCGCCGGCACCCTCGCCCACCGATCGGGGCGCCTCGGCCCCGCGATCACCGCCCACGTGGCCTTCAACATGGTCACCGTCGTGGTCCTGCTCGCGTGACCGTCGAGCTCGAGGACGAGGTGGAACAATCGGCAGCCATGTCCAACCTCCGCCGGGCCTTCGGCTGGCTCCGACGTCGCCCGCTGGAGTCGTGGATCGGGCTGGCCGTCGTGGCCGGCTGCGTGGTGTTCGTCGGCGCGCAGATCCAGTTCGACCTGGTCCTCGCCCGCACCACGCCGGCCGGCGGCGACATGGGTGCCCACGTGTGGGGGCCGGCGTTCCTGCGTGACGAGCTCCTGCCGAACCTCCGTCTCACGGGCTGGTCCAACGACTGGTACTCGGGGTTCCCCGTCTACCAGTTCTACATGTTGCCCCCGGCGCTGCTGACGCTGGCCCTCGACCTGGTGCTGCCCTACGGCATCGCGCTGAAGCTGGTCACGGTGTCGGGCGTGCTGGCCCTGCCGGCGTGCGCCTACGCCATGGGCCGCCTCATGCGGCTGTCGTTCCCCGGGCCGCCGCTCCTCGCGGTGGCCACCGTGCCGTTCCTGTTCGATCGCACGTGGACGATCTACGGCGGCAACGTCCCGTCCACCTTGGCGGGGGAGTACAGCTTCTCGATCAGCCTGGCCCTCTCGTTGCTGTTCTTCGGCGTGTTGGCCCGGGCCCTCGAAACGGGTCGCTACCGCGGCTGGGCCACGTGCCTGCTGGCCTCCACGATCCTCTGCCACGCCATCCCGGCGTTCTTCGCCGTCGCCGGCGGCACCGTGCTCGTCCTCATGTACCCGAACCGGGAGCGGATCCGGTTCGCGGCGCCGATCGTGGTGTTGGGCATGCTGCTCACCGCCTTCTGGTCGGTGCCCTTCGTGCTCCGCCGCGGCCTGCTCACCGACATGGGGTGGGAGACGATCGAGGAGCACGGCAAGTGGCTGATGCCCGAGGACATGCGCTGGGTGATCGTGCTGGCGCTGGTCGGCCTGGTCCTGTCCCTCTCCTTCGCCATCCGCGCCGGCATCTTCTTCGCCGCGGTGGGTGTGCTGTTCGGGCTCGGCTTCGTGCTCGACGCCGCCGGCCCCGTGAACATCTGGAACGCCCGGCTCCTGCCGTTCCTCTACCTCAGCTACTACCTGCTGGCGGCGGTGGGGGTGTCGGAGGTGGTCCGGTCGCTGGCGGTGATCTTCGACGGGTCGAAGGACCGCCGGCGGCGAGGCCTCGAGACCGCCGGCGTGGTGGTCGCCCTCGGCGCGACATTGGTCGTGGTGGGGCTCCCGCTGCGATCCCTACCGTTCGGGAAGCTGACGACCAACAGCGACCTCACCACGTCCTACGAGTGGATGGGCATCTCCACGAAGGACGACAGCTTCGTCGACAGCTGGGCCACGTGGAACTACAGCGGCTACGAGCGGAAGGCGGCCTACCCCGAGTACCGCGACCTCGTGCAGACGATGATCGACGTCGGTGAGGACCGCGGCTGCGGTCGGGCCCACTGGGAGTACGACGAGGACATCAACCGGTTCGGCACGCCGATGGCGCTCATGTTGCTGCCGTTCTGGTCGGACGGGTGCATCGGGTCGTCGGAGGGGCTCTACTTCGAGTCGTCGGGCACCACGCCGTTCCACTTCCTCAACGCCTCCGAGGTGTCGCCGGGCGCGTCGAACCCCGTGCGCAACGAGCCCGAGCGCCCGATGCCCTACAGCGGGTTCAACCTCGACCTCGGTGTGGCCCACATGCGGCTGCTCGGCATGAAGTACTACATGGCGTTCTCCGACCAGGCGGTGTCTGCCGCGTCGACCCATGCCGACCTCACCGAGGTGGCCACCTCCGGCCCATGGCACGTCTACGAGATCGCCGACTCGGCGATCGTCGCCCCCCTCGCCAACGAACCGGCGGTGCTCGAGGGGATGTCCCACAAGAACCCGGCCTGGCAGCGCGACGCCATCGCTTGGTACATGAACCCGGGCGCCCTCGACGTGGTGCTGGCGCCCGACGGCCCCGACGAGTGGCAGCGGATCGATCGTGGCGACGACCCCGAGCGCCGCCCGCTGCCGGCCACCACGGTCTCCAACGTCGAGGTGGACGACCTGGAGATCAGCTTCGACGTCGACGAGGTGGGCGCGCCGATCCTCGTGAAGACCTCGTGGTTCCCCAACTGGAAGGTGTCGGGCGCCGACGGTCCCTACCGGGTCACGCCCAACCTGATGGTGGTGATCCCCACCGATGAGCACGTCGAGCTCACCTACGGCTACACGAAGGTGGAGTACCTCGGCTACGGCGTCAGCGCGCTGGCCCTCATCGGCCTCGTCCTGCTCGTCCGTCGTGGCCCGCGGCGTTTCGCCACCGCGCTCGACGACACGCTCTTCCCCGACTCCCTCGACCAGCGCGGCTTCGCCGACCCCACCGCCCTCGCCATCTGCTTCGCTGATGAGCTCCTCGGCATCGACGATCCCGAGATCGTGGAGGCGACGGTGGAGGACCACGGCCAGCGGTGCCTCGAGGTGCGCGACGTCGCCCGGCCCGACCGTCCCCCGGTGGTGCTCCAGATCGAGCGGTTCAGCGACAAGCACTGGTACGTCGTGTCGGCCGCCTCGCCCTCGATCAAGCTCCGCGTGCCTCGCACCGGGCACGAGGCCAGCGGTCCGATCGCCGTGGAGGGGACCGCCCTCGGCGCTCCCGCCACGATGCACGCCGAGCTCCACGTCGACGGGGCCGTCGAGCCCGTCGACCGCGCCGAGCTGCGCGTCACGCTGGGTCCCGACGGCGACCTGGTCGGTTTCGCCGGGACCCTCCCGCTCACGGCCGAGCGACCGCGGTTCGGCCGGGTCCTGGTGCGAGCGGGGGACGCGATCGCCATGGCCCGCGTCGTGCTCGACCCGCGCAACGCCATCGGGGGCCTGCCGGCGCGCGCGGTCCGGGTGGGCGCGCCCGTCCCGGTGGCGCTCGGGACCTCAGGTGTCGCGGAGGGCGCTGCGGAGGCGGGTCAGGCCGACGAGGGTGCGGGGGACCCGCCGGAGGATGGGCGTGCGGGCGGGTCGGATCTCCTCGACCCGTACCGGGATCTCGGAGACGACGAGCCCCCCTCGCTCGGCACGTAGCACCAGCTCGGTGTCGAACAGGTCGGTGCCGAGCACGCAGCGTTCCGCCAACGGCGACACCCGCGCCCGAGCCAACGCCTTCATGCCGTGGGTGTCGGAGGCTCGCAGTCCGTAGCCCACCCGGAGGATCCCGGCGAACACGCCGGTGACGATGCGTCGTGGCAGGGCCCGGGTGTCCTCGGCGCCCGCGCCCCGCTTGGTGCCGACCACGATGTCCGCGCCGGCCTCGAGCCGGGCGAGGGCCTGGGCTGCGAAGTCGAGGTCGTAGTAGTCGACGTCGAAGTTCACCACTGCGTCCCCGGTGGCCGCGAGGAGCCCGGTGCGCAGGGCCCGCCCGTAGTCGGGCACGGCCGAGGTGATGGCCCGCACCTCGGGGTGTTCGGCCTCCAGGTCCTGCGCGATGGCCCAGGTGCGGTCGGACGAACCGTTCTCCACGATCAGCACGTCGAAGGCCCGGGGCCCGTCTCGCAGGCCGTCGAGGAGCACCTGCACGGTCGTGCGGAGGATGTCCTCCTCGTTGTGGGCGGGGAGCACCACCGTGAGGGAGGAGATCCGTCCTCCGGCGGCGTCGGCGCACATCGGTCGGGCACGTTACCGGGGGAGGGGGCAGTAGGGTCACACGCCACATGCCGGACCTCGACGCCATCTTCAAGGCCTACGACATCCGGGGAACCACCCCCGATCAGCTCGACGCCGAACTCGCCCGCTCGATCGGCGCAGCCTTCGCCGTGTTCGCCTCCCAACAGGTCGGCGGCTGTTCGCGGATCCTCGTCGCCCGCGACATGCGCCAGAGCGGGGTCGAGCTGGCCGACGCCTTCGCCAACGGCGTGCAGAGCCAGGGTGTCGATGTCGTCGACCTCGGCCTGGCCTCCACGGACCTCCTCTACTTCGCAGCCGGGAAGCTCGACGCGCCCGGCGCGATGTTCACCGCCTCCCACAACCCGGCCAAGTACAACGGCATCAAGCTCTGCCTGGCCGGGGCCAAGCCCATCGGCGAGGACACGGGCCTCGGCGAGATCAAGGCTCTGGCCGCGGCCGGGGTGGATCCGGCACCCGGCGTCGACGGCGGTCGCCAGTCGCTCGACCTGCTCCGCGACTTCGCGGCCCACGTGCGCTCGTTCGTCGACGAGGGAGCCCTCCGGCCCCGCAAGGTCATCGCCGACACCGCCAACGGCATGGGCGGGCTGGTCGTGCCGGCCGTGTTCGAGGCCCTGCCGTTCGACCTCGAGATCATGTACGGCGAGCTCGACGGCAACTTCCCCAACCACCCGGCCGATCCCATCCAGCTGGAGAACATCCGAGACCTCCAGGCCCGGGTCCTCGAGACCGGCGCCGACCTCGGGCTGGCCTTCGACGGTGACGCCGATCGGGTCTTCCTCGTCGATGACCTCGGACAGCCCCTGTCGGGCTCGCTCACCACGGCCATCGTGGCCGCCGGCGTCCTCGAGAAGCAGCCCGGTGCCACGATCCTGCACAACTGCATCTGTTCGAAGGCGGTGCCGGAGGTGGTGCGGGAGCGGGGCGGCAAGCCCGTGCGCACCCGGGTGGGCCACAGCTTCATCAAGGCCGTGATGGCCGACACCGGCGCGGCGTTCGGCGGCGAGCACTCGGCCCACTACTACTTCCGTGAGAACTGGCGGGCCGACTCCGGGTCGATCGCCGCACTCGTGGTGCTCGAGCAGCTCTGCAAGTCGGGCCAGAAGCTCTCCGAGCTCCGCAAGCCGTTCGACCGCTACGCCGCATCCGGCGAGCTGAACTTCGAGGTCGGTGATCCCCGGGCCGAGATCGAGAAGATCGCCGAGGTCTACGCCGATGCCTCCCAGGACCGGCTCGACGGCCTCACCGTCGACTTCGGCGACTGGTGGTTCAACCTGCGGGCTTCGAACACCGAGCCGCTCCTCCGGTTGAACCTCGAGGCGCCCGACGAAGCATCCTGTTCGCAACGGGTCGCCGAGGTGCGAGCGCACCTCGGGGTCTGACCGCCGCTCCAAGGAGACCATGCCATGGCCCTCGATCCCCAGCTCCTCGACATCCTCGCCTGCCCCGACGACAAGGGCCCGCTGCTCTACTTCGCGGACGAGGATGCGCTGTACAACCCTCGGCTCAAGCGCCGCTACGCGATCCGCGACGACATCCCGATCATGTTGATCGACGAAGCGGAGACGGTCGACGATGCCGAGCACGCTCGCCTCGTCGCCAAGGCCGAGTCCCAGGGCATCACCCCCACCTTCGAGGCCTGATCGTGAGCCCGGTCCTCGACACCGTGGGCATGTTCGACCTGGCCGCCGCCCTCCCGGAGCAGGTGGCGGCCGCCGCCGCGCTCGGCCCGATCGACGGTCTGCCCGAGCACGACGAGATCGAGAACGTGGTGATCCTCGGGATGGGTGGCAGCGGGATCGCCGGCAACGTCGTGGCCGCCATCGCCGGTCCGTTCATGTCGGTACCGGTGACGGTCGTGAAGAGCTACGAGTCGCCGTCGTTCGTGGGCGACAACACCCTGTGCATCGCCATCTCGTATTCGGGCAACACCGAGGAGACGGTGGAAGCGGCTCAGGAAGCGGCGGCGGCGGGGGGTCGGATGGTCGTGCTCTCGCGCGGTGGGGAGCTCGGGCAGCTGGCCACCACGTGGGACGCAGTGCGCATCGACCTGCCCGACATCCCGATGCCCCGGGCCGGGGTCGGCGCCGTCAGTATCCCGCCGCTGCTCGTGCTCGAGCAGGTGGGGCTGTTCCCCGGGGCCACCCAGTACGTGAGCGACGCCGTGGAGCAGCTGAAGCGCCGGCGGGACCGCCTCATCCAGGAGGGGTCGAGCTCAGCGAAGCTGGCGGCTGCCATCGGCCGCACCATCCCGCTGGCGGTGGGTGGCGACGGCATCGGCGACGTGGCGGCCTACCGGTTCAAGTGCCAGGTCAACGAGAACGCCAAGGCCCCGGCGTTCCAGGCCGTGATGCCCGAGCTCTGCCACAACGAGATCTGCGGGTGGGGCCAGCACGGCGACGTCACCCGCCAGGTGCTCACCCTCGTGCGCTTCCGGCACGACTTCGAGCACCCCCAGGTGGCTCGTCGTTTCGACCTCACCTTCGACGTGGTCGACGAGGTCGTCCACGACGTGCTCGACGTGCGGGCCGAGGGCGAAGGGGCGCTGGCGCAGCTCTTCGACCTCGTCATCCAGGGCGACTTCGCCAGCCTGCACATGGCCGTGGACGCCGGCATCGACCCCGGTCCGATCCCCGTCCTCGACGACCTCAAGGCGGCCCTGAACGCCTGAGCGCGGGCGGAGGGTGCTGGGGAGCGGGGGGCTCGCCCGCTACAGTCGTCGACCGGGCTGATCAGGGTGGTGCTCGATGGCACCCAGCCCAGACATCCGAAGCACCACCTCGGACCGGCCAACTCGGCTGGTCCCCGTTCTGCGTGCGCGCCGACGCGCCCGCATGGAGGAATCCCATGTCCAACCCTGACTACAAGGTCGCCGACCTCTCCCTCGCCCCGTGGGGCCGCAAGGAGCTGGAGCTGGCCGAGGTCGAGATGCCGGGCCTCATGGCCCTGCGCGCCGAGTTCGGCGACAGCAAGCCCCTCAAGGGCGCTCGGATCGCCGGCTCGCTCCACATGACCATCCAGACCGGCGTGCTCATCGAGACGCTCGTCGCCCTCGGCGCCGACGTGCGGTGGGTCAGCTGCAACATCTTCTCCACCCAGGACCACGCTGCCGCCGCCGTCGTCGTCGGCCCGGAGGGCACCGTCGACAACCCCAGCGGCGTGCCGGTCTACGCCTGGAAGGGCGAGTCGCTCGAGGAGTACTGGTGGTGCACCGAGCAGCTCTTCAAGTTCGCCGGCGGCGAGGGTCCCAACATGATCCTCGACGATGGTGGCGACGCCACCCTGCTCGTGCACAAGGGCCTCGAGTACGAGAAGGCCGGGGCCGTCCCCGACGCCACCGACGACGATCCCGAGGAGTGGCACGTCATCGTCGACACCCTCAAGCGCTCCCTCGCCGAGGACGGCAGCCGCTGGACCAACATCGCCGCGAGCATCAAGGGCGTCACCGAGGAGACCACCACCGGTGTCCACCGGCTCTACGAGATGCTCGAGCGCGGCGAGCTGCTGTTCCCGGCCATCAACGTGAACGACTCGGTCACCAAGTCGAAGTTCGACAACCTCTACGGCTGCCGCCACAGCCTCGTCGACGGCATCAACCGCGGGGTCGACGTGATGCTCGGCGGCAAGGTGGCCGTGATCTGCGGCTACGGCGACGTCGGCAAGGGGAGCGCCCAGTCGATGCGGGGCCAGGGCTGCCGCGTCATCGTCACCGAGGTCGACCCGATCTGCGCCCTGCAGGCGGCCATGGAGGGCTTCGAGGTCAACACCCTCGAGGCGGTGCTCGGCACGGCCGACATCTTCATCACCACCACGGGCAACAAGGGCATCATCAGCGCCGAGCACATGGCACGGATGAAGCACAACGCCATCGTCGGCAACATCGGCCACTTCGACAACGAGATCGACATCGCCGGCCTGGCCAAGATGAGCGACGTCCGGAAGATCGAGATCAAGCCCCAGGTGCACGAGTTCGTGTTCCCCGACGGGCACTCGATCATCATGCTGTCCGAGGGTCGCCTCCTGAACCTCGGCAACGCCACCGGGCACCCGAGCTTCGTGATGTCGATGAGCTTCACCAACCAGGTGCTGGCCCAGATCGAGCTCTTCACGAAGACCGAGCAGTACCCGCTCGGCGTGTACATCCTCCCGAAGATCCTCGACGAGCGGGTGGCCCGGCTCCACCTCGACGCCCTCGGCGTGAAGCTCACGAAGCTCAGCCAGGAGCAGGCCGACTACCTCGGCGTGGCCGTCGACGGCCCGTACAAGGCCGACCACTACCGCTACTGATCCGGGGACGGAAGGGGGAGCGCATGGCCGGCGTGCCGCTGTCGTTCGAGTTCTATCCGCCGAAGACCGACGACCAGCGCGCGCAACTGGACCGCACCGCGGCGAAGCTGCGCGCGCAGGCGCCGGAGTACGTGTCGTGCACCTTCGGCGCGGGCGGCTCGACGCTGTCGTACACGCCGGACACGGTGCAGCGGTTGCGCACCCAGCACGAACTCGATGCCGCTCCGCACCTGAGCTGCATGGGCGGCAGCCGCGAGGAGATCCGCAGCCTGCTCAAGCTGTACC
>JALYWQ010000376.1 GCA_030852625.1 Actinomycetota bacterium | reverse complement strand
GTGTGGGGGGCCGGCGCCACGAGCCGCTCGAGATTCACCTCCCGCACGCCGCCGCCACCGTGGCGGGCCGCCGCCGCCGCGGCCTCGGCCGCTTCGGCCAGCCCGGTCTCGGACAGGTCGGCGGTGTGGGCGAAGCCGGTGGTGTCGCCCACGATCACCCGGATCCCCGCGCCCCGCTCCCGCCCCGACGTGAGGTTCTCGACCTTCCCGTCGTCGAACAGCGCGTTGGACGACACCCGGTCTTCCACGAACAGCTCGGCCAGCTCCCCTCCCGTCCGCAGCGCGGTGGCGAGGGTGCGTTGGATCAGGCCGTCGTCGAGCACGGTGCTCCTCGTTGGTGGGGGACCCGGTCACCTTGTGGTGGGCGCCAGGGTGCGGCGTATCGTACCCACGTGCCTTTCGGACCCGGTCTGCACGCGAGCGCCAAGTTGGTCGTCACCGACGCCGACACCGCCATCGCCCTCCACTCGGGGAGCGTGCCGGTGCTCGGCACCCCCCGCCTCATCGCCCTGTGCGAGGAGGCCAGCGTCCTCGCCGTGGCCGAGGAGCTCCCCACCGGTCACACCACGGTTGGCATGCGGGTGCAGGTCGACCACCTCGCCCCCACCTCGGTGGGCTCCGAGGTCGCCGCCGAGGCCACCCTCGAGAAGGTGGAAGGCCGTCGCCTCACCTTCACCGTGTCGGTGAGCGACCACTGCGGCCTGGTGGCCGCCGGCAAGGTCACCCGGGTGCTCGTGGAGACCGAGCGCTTCCTCGACAAGGCCCGGTAGCCCCCGAGCCCGAGCTCAGACGCTGGCGAGGAAGGCGGTCATCGCCTCCCACCAGGCCTCGGGGTTCTCGAACTGCGGGCTGTGGGCGGCGTCGAGGATCACCACCAGCTGGGCGCCGGGGATGGTGTCGGCCATCCGCTTCGAGGCGTTGACGAAGGGCCGATCCTCCTCCCCCACCAGCACGAGGGTGGGGACGCTGATCGCACCGAGGCGGTCCAGCCGGTCGACGGTCTCGGTCTGGCCGGTGATGCTGCAGAGCACGGACGAGTACATGGCCGGCGCCACGGCCAGCATCTTGCGGGCGCCGAACTCCTCGTAGCCCCGTCGGGTGGCCTTCACCCGCGCCGCCGACGGGGCCTCGCCGGTGAGCGACTCCCCCGGCAGCGACTGCATCAGCTCGAGCACCCCGGTCATGCCTTTCGTGCGGGCCAGGTCGCACAGGTGCTGGATGCCACCGGGGTCGCCCTTCAACGTGCGGTGCGACGTGTCCATCAGCACGAGGGCCTCGAAGCGCTCGGGTCGCTCGAGGATCGCGGTCTGCACGATCATCCCGCCAAGGGAGTGCCCGAGCACGACGGCGGTGTCCCAGCCGAGGGCGTCGAGCAGCCCGAACAGGTCCCCCACGTAGTGGTCGATCGTGTAGGCGCCCTCGTCGTCGGGCTTGTGCCCGGCGTCGCCGTGGCCCCGCTGATCGGGCGCCACCACGTGCCAGCCCTCGGCCGCGAACCGGTCGATGAAGTCGCCGAAGTCCTCGCCGGAGCCGGTGAACCCGTGGACGAGCAGCAGCGGGCGGCCCCCCACCCCCGCCTCCCGGACGGCCAGCTCGACGGTGCCACCGGCCCCCTCGACGGTGATCGGACGGGTGGTGGTGGTGTTCATGCTCGCTGGTCCCCCTACAGGCCGGGTGGCGGCTGCACCTCGGCAGGATCCGGCACCTCGATGACGATCGGTGCTCCATAGTCGTACAGGTCGAGCACCCCGCGCATCGACGCCCCGTCGCCGAACACCCCGTCGGCCACCGGCACCTCGAGCTCGAGGCGGACCAGGTCGCCATCGTCGGTGAGCCAGACCAGCGCGTCGACGGACCGGTCAGCGGAAGGTGGACCGAACTGCTCGAGGACGGCGGCGACGTCATCGAGCTGGCGGCCGACCGCCTCCTGCCGATCGGGGTGGACGCGATCGAGCACGTCGTCGAGGTCGATGGTGGTGCGGTGGCGCTCGGCCTGCACCCCCCGCACGTCGTCCTTGCCTTCGTGCTCGAGGCGGTCGGCGCCGCGGAGCAACTCGGCCACCGCGGCGGGATCGAACCCCACGGCGGGGTCCTGGGTGAGCTCGGCCACGGTGGCCCGGTCGATGCCGAGACCGCCGATCCAGCCCTCGATGCCGAGCACCTCGAGGCTGAAGGGGTGGCGCCAGTAGATCGCCAGGCCGTCGAGGATGAAGTCGGATCCCTCGGCCATGCGGGCGCCCTCGGGGCTCTCGGCGCGGAGCATCTCGGCGTGGGCGCCCGGGCCGGACCACAGCGCGAACCGGCCGGCCGGACGGTCGAAGGCGCCCTTCACCACGTCGGAGGCCTCGAGGTCGGGTTCCACGGCGCCGGTGGGGTCCACCCCGAAGGCGACGAAGGTCTCGTAGTGGAACCGGCCGGTGGGGCTGGCGACGACCCGGTCGAGGGCCGCTTCGAGCCGTGCGTCGCGCTGTGCCGACCGGGCGATGTCCGCGTCGATCAGGGCTTCGAGGCGACCGGCGGGCTCGTCGGACGCGCAGGCGGCCGGCCCAACGGCGAGGAGCATGGTGAGGAAGAGCGTGAGCGCGCCGAGGCGCGGGCGGAGCAGGTGGTGCACTGGAGTCCCTCCCGGAGGGTTGGTCACGGGGAGGGCAGGGCGCCGCGTGCGGCTCGGGGCCGCCCCGCCGAGCGGCCTGGGCCGAGGGTACTGAGCAATGGGCCCGGCGGGAAGGGCGGATACGCTGGCGTGTTCGTGGGATCGGGGAGGTGTGGAGGGCGATGACCAGGAAGCAGGCCCTCTCCCTGGTGCTGCGCATCGTCCTGAGCGTCGGCATGTTGGCCCTCCTCGTGTGGCGGGTGCCGAGCTTCGACGCCGACGAGGTGATCCCCGAGCTCACCCCCACGTCGGTGCTCTGGCTCCTGCTGTCGGCAGTCCTCACCCTCGTGGGCGTGGTGCTGTCGGCCCTGCGGTGGCAGAAGGTGCTCGAGGCCCTCGACCTCCACACCGGCCTCCGCCGCCTGATGTCGCACTACCTCGCCGGACAGTTCGTCTCGAACGTGCTGCCCACCACCATCGGCGGCGATGTGCTCCGCGTGAGCCGGCTCTCGAAGGACACCGGCGAGCCCCCCTCCGCCTTCGCGTCCGTGGTGCTCGAGCGGCTCACCGGTTGGCTCGTGCTCCCGGTGATCAGCGTGATCGGCTTCATGATCAACCCCCCGCTCCAGCACCTCGGCACCGCCACCCGGGTGGCCATCGGCTTGGCCTTCGCCACGCTGGTCGGGCTCGTCGCCGTGCTGGTTGCGGTGGCCAACCAGAACATCGGCGGTCGCTTCGCCGCTCGTGAGGGATGGCGACGCTTCGCCGGCGCCGTGCACCTCGGGCTCGACCACCTCCGGCACCACCGGGCCGCCGCGATCAACGTGCTGCTCGTCGGCTTCGCCTACCAGCTGGCCCTCGTGCTGGCCGCGGTCGCCGCGGCCCAGGCCCTCGGCCTGAAGGACGCCGGCCTCACCGCCCTGCTCGCGTTCTTCCCCGCCGTGGCCATCGCCCAGGTGCTGCCCATCGGCATCTCCGGGCTCGGTGTGCGGGAGGGGGCCTTCGTGCTCTTCCTCACCCCGCTCGGCGTGGCCACCGAGCAGGCCATCGCCCTCGGCCTCCTGCTCTACCTGCTGAACCTCGGTGTGAGCCTCCTCGGCGCCCCCGCCTTCGCGGTCGGCGGGCGAATGCCGGACCCCGACGAGTCGATCGCCGCGCCGACACCCGGCTGACCAAGCGCCACCCGGTTCCCCCGACCACGGGTCGGGGTGGTAGTCCATCTGCGATGACCGACGTCGCCACCACCGCGCCGCCCGCCGAGCGCGGCGGTCTCCGTTGGTGGCGCGAGGTGCTCTACGGCGTGGGCGTGTACGTCGTGTACTCGTTCGTGCGGAACAAGTTCGGCTCCGCCGGTGGCGACCCTGGACCTGCGTTCGGCCACGCCAAGACGATCATCGACATCGAGGAGTGGCTGCACCTCTACGTCGAGCCGACCATCCAGCGCTGGTACCTCGACCTCCCGGGCAACGGCCTCATCCGGCTCTGGAACGTGTACTACGGCCTGGCCCACTTCGTGGTCACGCTGTTCGCCCTGATGTGGCTGTTCCGTCGCGACCCGCACCGGTACCCCATGTGGCGCAACACGCTGGCCTTCACCACCTGCCTGGCGGTGGTCGGCTTCGCGGCCTACTCGCTGATGCCGCCCCGCCTGCTCGACGACGCCGGCAAGTACGGCGCCTGCCAGCTCTACGCCCCGGAGGCCGTGGCGGACGCCGAGCCCGGGGAGCACCCGGACGAGTGCAACCGGTACGACTACGTCGACACCGTCGACCGCTACGGCGGCTGGATCTCCTTCCAGAACGAGGGCTACGAGGACGTCTCCAACCAGTACGCCGCCATGCCGAGCATGCACATCGGCTGGTCCACGTGGACGGCCCTCGTGCTCGTGCCGCTCCTCCGCCGCCGGTGGGCCAAGGTGCTCGCCGCCCTCTACCCCGTGCTCACGCTCTTCTGCATCGTGGTCACGGCCAACCACTACTGGATCGACGGCATCGGCGGCCTCGTCACGTTGGCCGCGGGCTACGGCCTGGCCCGGGCCATCTCCAAGCGCTGGCGCATGCCCGAGCCCGAACCGGTGACGTCCTAGTCAGTCGTCGAGGACGGTGACGGGGGCGCCGTGGTAGCCGCTCCTCGCGAGGAGGCGGTCCTCCCCCGTCGGCCAGACGGTGCAGCGCAGGGACGCCAGGTCGCCGCCCGGCTCCATGCGCAGCCAGGCCAGCGGGGCCCCGAGGGTGGCTCGACCGCCGGCCTCCTCCACTGCGGTCACGAACCGCTGGCGTGCGGGCGGATCGAGGTACTGGAGGACGATCGAGTGCGTGACCACGGTGGCCGCGCCGGGGCGGGGCTCGGCGAGCTGCTCGGTGACCCACTCGACGGCGTCGGCGCGGTCGACCTCCACGGGCACCTTCGCCGCGACAGCGAGGGCGCCGTCGAGGCG
>JALYWQ010000357.1 GCA_030852625.1 Actinomycetota bacterium | reverse complement strand
CGGAGGTGCTCGGCGAGCTCGGTGCCGGGTTCCGCTACGCCCAGGTGCGCCTGGCCCCAGCCCGGCTCACCCACTGCATGCGGTGGCTCGGCGCCGCCCAGCGGGCCCACGACGTGGCCGCGGCCTACGCCGCCGAGCGGTCGGCCTTCGGCAAGACGCTTGGCGAACACGAGGGGGTCGGGTTCATGCTGGCCGACAACGAGATCGACATCCGCACCGCTCGGCTGCACATCTGGCACACCGCCTGGGTGCTCGACCAGGGCCAGCGGGGCAACGAGGAGTCGAGCATCGCCAAGACGGTGTGCTCGGAGGCCATCGCCCGGGTCGTCGACCGCAGCATGCAGATCCTCGGCGGGCGCGGCCTCACGGCCGACACCCCGGTGGCGAGGATCTACCGCGACGTGCGGGCCTTCCGCATCTACGACGGCCCCAGCGAGGTCCACCGCTGGTCGATCGCCCGCCGCAGCATCGCCCGCGCCACCTCGGCGTAGCCTGCGCCCGATGGGGGACGAGCGAACGAGGGGACACCGCGACCTCTCGCACGACGAGCTGGCCTCGCTCGTCCGGGAGTACCTGCTGGGTGGCCAGCTGATCGATCGGGCCGGGATGCCCACCGTGATCCCCCGCGGCGTCGACGTGATGGCCGCGGTGGCCATCGACGAGTGGATGGGGGCCAGTCCGATCTACACCAAGCGGATGCAGCGCCTCCTCGGGTTCGAGGAGCCCACCGTGGCGGCGTGCCTCAAGGGCATGCAGCTCGACATCGGGGCTCCGCCGGAGTTCATGGACTTCCGCATGGAGGTGCACGACGACCACCACGGCGCCTTCCACCTCGACCACTGCGGCGCGCTGATGGACGTCGAGCCGATGGGCGAGGACTACGTGGTGGCCATGTGCCACCACATCGAGGACCCCACCTTCGACGCCACCGGGTGGGCCACCCACCCGAAGTTGCGCATGCGCCCCATCCACCGGCCACCGCGCCTTCCGGCCGACCGCCACCCGCATTGCGCGTGGACCGTCGTCATCGACGAGGCGGTCGAGGACAACGTGGAGCCCGAGATGGCCAAGCGGGTCGGTCGCTCGAAGGCCGCGCAGCTCCCGCTGGCCCTCATCGAGGAGAGCACCGGCACCGAGGACGGCCGCCTCGACTACGCCGGCCTGCTCGATCCCGACCTGCGGATGCATGACTTCGCCACCTCGACCCTGCTGGCCCTGGCCGACGAGATCGCCCTCCAGGCCCACCTCCTCGTGCTGGCCTTCGGGCTCGCCGTGGAGGACCGCACGAGCACGGAGGACGCCGTCGACGCCATCCACCGCCAGTTCACCGGCGTGGCCGGCATCGTGTCCGAACGCATCCACCGAGCCCTCGGTTTGGGTGCGGCCGCAGCGGACCTGGCCACGGTGTTCGAGCTGCACCCGGCCTTCCACCCGAGAACCTACGTCGACTGGTCGGTGGAGCTCGACGGCGACGAGGTGCGGCTCGAGCTCGGCGACTGCCCGGCGAGCGACGAGCCGGGGTTCGCGTCGTGGATCACCGGCCTGGCCGACGGCCACGACCGGCCGCTGGCGGCCATCGCCGCCGCCGTCGACCCGCACTGGCAAGTGCGCCCCGATGGTCCGAACCGGTGGGCCGTGACGTGGTCCGACCAACCGAACGACGAGCTCTCGGAGGTCAAGGTGACCAGGTTCAGCACCGGCGCCACCCACGTGTTCATCCGATGAGCGCGCTCGTGGCCTGCTTCCCGCCCGAGGCCTAGCGCCCCGGGCGGGAACGGCGACTACTACTTGCGAAGATGATCCTTCACGGAGTCGATGGCGCCCTCGGCCTTGTCACGGAGGGCATCGACCCCGCCCTTGATCTTGCCGGCGAGTTCGTCGGACTTTCCCTCGGCCTTGAGCTCGTCGTTGTCGGTCAGGTCGCCCGCGGCCTGCTTGACGCGACCGGTTGCCTTGTCGAGGTTCTCACCCACAGCTGATCTCCTTGGTCTGGTCCCGCTCGTGCGGGGCCCTTTCGCGACTGCCCTCGATCCTTCGGTCCCAAACGCGGCACACTGAACGTCCACGCCTAGGGGAGGAACCTCGAAAATGCAGCTCGACGACATGATCCTGGTGAGCATCGACGACCACATGGTCGAGCCGCCCGACATGTACGAGAACCACGTGCCGGAGGCCTTCAAGGACAAGGTCCCGCACGTCGTCCGCAACGCCCACGGCGTCGACGAGTGGCACTTCCAGGGCCAGGCGACGTCGACCCCGTTCGGCATGGCCGCCACCGTCGGCTGGCCCCGCGAGGAGTGGGGCTTCAACCCCGGCGCCTACTCCGAGCTGCGGCCGGGCTGCTTCGACGTGCACGAGCGGGTGCGCGACATGAACGCCAACGGCGTGCTGGCGTCGATGTGCTTCCCGACGATGGCGGGCTTCAACGCCCGCACGTTCCACGAGTCGCGGGACAAGGAGGTCGCGCTCGTGATGCTCCAGGCGTACAACGACTGGGTCGTCGACGAGTGGTGCGCGGCCTACCCCGGGCGGTTCATCCCGCTCGGCAT
>JALYWQ010000295.1 GCA_030852625.1 Actinomycetota bacterium | reverse complement strand
GACCGGATCCGCGTCGTGCTCGCCGGTCCTGAGACGGTGACGGCCGCGGTGGCGGCCCACCAGGCGTGGATCGCCGGCGAGGTGCTCGCCGTCGACCTGGGAGTCGGCGACGTCGATGGGCAGGCCCACACCATCAGCGTCGACGACGCTGCGGTGCAGGTGCGGCTCGAGCGGGTCTGACGCCCGAGCCGCCCCGCCCAGCTCAGCTCTTCTTGGTGGCCTTCTTGGCCGGCGCAGCCTTCTTGGCGGCGGTCGCCTTCTTGGCCGGGGTCTTCTTGGCCGGCGCGGCCTTCTTGGCGGCGGTCGCCTTCTTGGCCGGCGTGGCCTTCTTGGCAGCCGACTTCTTGGCCGGGGCCGACTTCTTGGCCGGGCTCTTCTTGGCGGTGGTCTTCTTCGCGGCGGTGGACTTGGCCGCGGTCTTGCGGGCCGAGCCCGTGCGGCTGGCGGCGCGCGGGGCGGCCGCAGTGCCGAGCCGGCGATCGATCTCGTAGAGCACGCTGGGCCGGCGACCGAGCGACTGCTCCTTCTCCCGGACGAGCGCGAGCTCGTCGTCGTCGAGCTCGCCGATCAGCGGCCGGATCTGCGCCGCCGACAGGCTCTCGTAGTTCTCGATCGGGAAGACGTCGCCGCCACCGCTCGATGCGGAGGTGGTGGCAACCGCGGCCGTGGGCTCGTCGGCCGCTGCGGCCCGGCGCAGCTGGGCCAGCTTGTCGAGGATGGCGGGACGAGCCTTGCCGGCCCGCTCCCGGGCCTCGACGACACCGACCTCGTCGGCGTAGAGCTGCGGGAGCAGCGGGAGGATCTGCGCGACGGTGAGGTCGTCGTAGTCGGCGATCGGGAAGTCGACGTCGTCGTCGTCCCACGACTCGCTGGCTCCCCACTCGTCCTCGTCACCGAGCCAGTCGCTCTCGGTCGGGGCCGCCGCAGGAGCAGCCGCGGTCGTGGCCGCGCCACGTGCCGACACCGGCTCGGGCTCGGGAGCCGACCGGGTGGGGGTCGGGGCGCCGGCCTTCGGCTTGTTGAGCCGGAGGGCGATCATCAGCACCACAGCGGCGGCGACGCTGCTCGCGATGGAGATGTAGATGAGGGTCAGCCCATCGTCGTTCAGGAGACCAAGTACCAGGAGCACCGTGGCCACCAGCACCAGGGCGAAGCTCAGCAACACCAACACGGCAAGTTCACCTTCCCCAGGGGGTTACAGGAGCCGCCATCTTAGACAGCTTCCGATTCCGGTCGAATAAAGCGGTCAGCGACGGCGGCCGAAGCGCGACCGCGGCGCGGCGGGCTCGTCCTCGTAGACGTCGCCGTCGTCGTAGTACTCGTCGCGCGGGCCGAGGGGCCGATCGTCGTCCATGGCCTTGCGCAGCTCGGCGAGGTAGGCGTCGTCGTCCTGCTCACCGGCCCGGAGCACGCCCTCCACGCTGCGGGCCCGTTGCGGACCCCGACGGGTGGGCGCCGGCGGCATCGGCTCGTACTCCGACGGGTCGGGCTCGACCTCGGGCTCGGCCTGCGACCACTGGGGCGGACCGGCGTTGTCCCACTCGTCGTCCTCCGTGGGCGCCGGCATCGGCTCGGCGACGAGTCGGCGGGGCGGGGCTTCGGGCGGCATCGGCGGCGCCTGCAGCGGACGGGGCGTCTCCTCGAAGGCCGGCTCGGGCTCGAAGCTCGGTTCCTCCTCGAAGGCGTGGGCCGGCAGCTCGAGGTCGTTGAAGGTGGGCACCGACGCCTCGCGGAGGGCGCCGGGGTTGTCGAGCAGCCGCTGCAGGTCGTGGATGGTGACCCGCACCCGCTCCCGCTGCTGCTCGAGGTGGCGTTCCATGAGCTCGACGTCGTGGCGGAGCTGGTGGCGCATGGCCTCGAGCTCGTTGAGCTCGTTGAGTACCTTGGCCCGGGCCTCGGCCTGGCTCTGCCGGGCCTCGGCCTCGGCGGCGGCGTAGGCGTTGGCGGAGGTCTCCTGGGCCTCGCTCAGCATCCGGGACGCCTGGTCCTCGGCGTCGGCGATGGTGCGGGCAGCCCGCTCCTCGGCTTCGCGGATGGCGGCGTCGGCGGTGCGCTGCGCCAGCACGAGCGTGCGCTTCAGCGTCTCGTCGGCCTCGGCGGTGCCGACGGTGCGGTGCTCGGAGTCGCTGGCCCGCCGCTCGGCCTCGGCCGCTCGGGCTTCGGCGGCCTGCACC
>JALYWQ010000321.1 GCA_030852625.1 Actinomycetota bacterium | reverse complement strand
GTTCAGCCCCCGCCGCGTTGGTGGTGCGGACGCGGCGGGGGCTGGACAGCGGGGCGGGGCCACGGTGGCGGCCCCGCGACCGTCACCGCAGCAGGCTGAGGATGCCCTGCGGCACCTGGTTGGCCTGGGCGAGCATCGCCGTGCCGGCCTGGGTCAGGATCTGGGACCGGGTGAAGGCCACCATCTCCTGCGCCATGTCCGTGTCCCGGATGCGGGACTCGGAGGCCGACAGGTTCTCCGCCGCCACCGACAGGTTGGCGATGGTGTGCTCGAGGCGGTTCTGCACGGCACCGAGGTTGGCCCGGTTGGTGGAGACGCCCCCGATGGCGGAATCGATGGTGCTGATCGCACCCGAGGCGCTGTTCACCAGGTCGAGGCCGCTCGTGCCGAGGATGGCCGAGGAGATGCCGTTGAACGACACGCTCAGTGTCTCGCCGGCGTTGGCGCCGATCTGGAACACCGAGCTCAGCGTGTTGGCCTGGGCCGAGGAGGCCCCGTTGCCGACACCGACCGCATCGCTGTTGGCGATGGTGAAGGTGCCTGCGTTGGCGAGGGCGGCGCTCGAGAGCTCCACCTTCCACACGCCGCCGCCCACGTCCGACACGTTGGCCTTGAGCGAGCCGGCCGTTGCGCCGTCCCCGCTGAGGACCACGTCGATCGCGTTCTGCAGCGCGCTCTGGTAGGCGCCGGCCGAGGCGTAGGTACCGTCGGCGACGGCAACCGTCCCGGCCACCGCCACGCCACCGAAGGTGCCGGTGATGTCGAAGCTGGCACCGGAGAGGGCACCAGTGGTGCCACCGGTGACCGCACCCGTGCTCTTGGCGGCCTGGCCGTTGAGGAGCGCCTGGCTGCCGAACTTGGTGGTGCTGCCGATGCGATCGAGCTCGGCGTTCAGCTGGGTGAGCTCGGTCTGGGCGGCGGTGCGGGCGTTGGTGTCCTGCGAGCCCGTCGAGCTGGCCTGGACGGCCAGATCACGCATGCGCTGCAGGATGCCGTGCACCTCGTTCATGGCGCCTTCAGCCGTTTGCACGACCGAGATGCCGTCCTGGGCGTTGCGGACGGCGACCTTGAGGCCCCCGACCTGCGCCCGCAGCCCCTCGCTGATGCTGAGGCCGGCGGCGTCGTCAGCGGCCCGGTTGATCCGGAACCCCGACGACAGCTTCTCGAGCGACTTGGACATCTGGCCGTCGGTGACGGACAGGTTCCGGTAGGCGTTCTGAGCAGCGATGTTCTGGTTGATGCGAAGACCCATGGTGTCCTCCTTGGTGGGTCAGTGGGCCCCGTCCGTGGGACCCGATGGACTGATCGGCAGGTCGATGCGGGAGTTGAGTCAGGCGGTGGCGGAGATTCGCCGGGTCGCCGAACCGGGCAGGGAGGCGAGGCGAGTCTTGGCGTTCGAGGCCGATGCCACCTCGGCCAGGTAGGCCGCGACCCGCGGGGTGGGCTTCACGTAGGAGGGGTCCACGGTGCCGTCGTCCGAGGTCAGCGGAGCGAGGCCGGCCCGGAGCAGGACGAGGGCTTCGGCCCGCAGCTGCGACACCCGCGACTCGGTCACGCCGAGGTCGTCAGCGATGTCCTGCATCTGCCGCTGCTCGAAGAAGTACTCCACGACCACCTTGCGGAGCCGCTCGGGCAGGTGGGTGACGGCATCGCGCAGGTAGGCGAGCCGTTCGCGGTGGAGGAGGGCCTCGATCGGTGACTCCTCGTCGGGCGCGCCGACCGGTGCGTCGCCGAGGTTCGTGAAGATGGCGTCCAAGGGGACGACGGTGGCGCGGTGCACCTGGTCCTTCAGCTGGGCCAGCTCCGTGGCGCTCAGCCCCATCGAGCGGGCCAGCTCCGCGTCCGTCGGCGCCTGACCCGTGCCACGAGCCAGCTCCTCGGTGGACGCGGCCAGGTGCCGGGCCTTGCCACGAACGGACCGGGTCGCCCAGTCGCGGCCTCGCAGCTCGTCGAGCAGGGCCCCGCGGATCCGGGTTCGGGCATAGCGCTCGAACGTGACGTTCCGGGTGGCGTCCCACGCTCGGGCCGCCTGGGCCAACCCGAGCATCCCGGCGCTCACCAGGTCCTCCCGCTGCACGTGGGCCGGCAGCCGGGGGGCCAGGTCGTTCACGGCGTAGTGCACGAGTGGGATGCCCAACTGGATCCGCTCGTCGAAATCCGGGGTGGGGACAGCGTCATCGGTGGCGGCCTGGAGCATGGCGGTCACCTTCAGGCCGACGAGGGCCCGGGTGTCTCCGCCGTTCGGTGGATCGCGCGTCGCCCGCCTCCCCCATCGGGAGGGGGTCCGTGCCGCGCGTCGGGCTAGTCACCGAGCGGAGGGGCTCGGGATGCGGTCCGGGGAAACGGGCCGTACGACCCATCGACCGATGCGACGCGGATCTTTAGTCTCCGCTGAGCAGGGCTGACAGAAGGAGTTTGGGAAGTTGCGGATCGTCATCGTCGAGCAGTGGTCCATCCTCCGGTCGGGCCTGCGGACGGTCCTCACCCAGAGTGGGCACGCCGTGCTGGGCATGGCGACCACGGCCGAGGAGGCCCTCGTCGTCGTGGACCGAGAGCGGGATCCCGAGCTGGCGGTCATCGGTTCGATCGGCGTCCCCGTCGGCGAGCTCCTCCACGACCTCGCTGAGGCGGCCCCGTCGCTGCGCACCCTGGTGTTCCTCGAGCGCGCCGACCGGCCGACCGTGGACCTCCTCCTCCGAGCCGGCGTCGCCGGCGTCCTCGACCAGCAGACGGAGGGCCCGCAGCTCCTCGACGCGGTCGACCGGATCCACCGCGGCGAGCGGGTGTTCGCACCCAGCGTGATCGACGTGCTCGTGGGCGCCGGTGGCCTCGCTCGCGATCCGGCCGTCCGCCAGCATGCCGTGGCCGTGGCCACCGAAGGCGTCCCGCTCACGGCCCGGGAGCTCGAGATCCTCGGCTGCCTCCGAACGGGAGCCACGAACCGTGACATCGCCGGTCGTCTCTTCATCGGTGAGGCGACGGTGAAGTCCCACCTGGCGTCGGCCTACGCCAAGCTCGGCGTGGCCAACCGCCACCAGGCCCTGGTCCGGGCGGCACAGCTCGGCCTCATCACCGTCACCCTGCCGAAGCTCACGCCCCACGCCGCTGCCGTCGGGTAAGTCCGGTCTGTTCCCTCAACTCGCCGCTGGCCCGGCCGATGGGGACGGGTGACCGAGAGGAGCCCAGGTGATGGGATTGTCCGATGCGTCCAGCATCCTGTGGCGGCAGCGGCAGCTCCTGGAGCTGCTGCTCTACAAGTTGGAGGTGGAGCAGAGCCTCCTGCGGGGCGGCCGGGCCCGTTGGCTGGCGCGGGCCACCAACGAGGTCGGCATCGTCCTCGACGAGCTGCGAGCCACCGAGCTGAGCCGCGCTATCGCCATGGATGAGGTGGCCGAGCTCCTGGGCCTGATCCCCGGGAGCACGCTGCGCGAGATCGCCGACGCCGCGCCTGCGCCCTGGGCCTCGATCTTTGCGGAGCATCGCGTGGCCTTCCTGGCCCTCACCGACGAGATCGGTGTGATGGCCGACGTCAACCGCGACCTGGCCTCGGACGGGCACCGGGCCATCACCGAGGCACTGGTGAGCGTGCAGTTCGAACGGCCCGACGCCTTCGCTGGCATGCGCGGCTCCGGTGGCGGGAGGCCCGGGCCGGTACTCGTCGACGAGGTGCTCTGACGGTGGGGACCTTCGGCAGCCTCAGCACGGGGCTCTCCGCGCTCTACGCCCAGCGACGGGCGGTCGAGGTGGCGGGTCAGAACATCGCCAACGTCAACACCGAGGGGTACTCCCGGCAGCGGGTCGGGATGGTGGCCGACTCCGGTCCGGTCACGCCGGGTCTGTTCAGCCGCTACGAGGGTCCCGGCATGGGCGTTCGCAGCGTCGACGTCGTGCGGGTCCGAGACCAGTTCCTCGAGGCCCGGGCCCACCGGGAGCAGGCCACGGGCAGCTACCTCAGCACGATGCAGACGGCACTGGGCCGGGTCGAGCAGGCCGTCGGCGAGCCCTCCGACACGGGGATCGGCTCGCAGCTCTCCGACTTCTGGGCCGGCTGGGACGACGTCGGGTTGAGCCCGGCCGATCCCGCCGCTCGAGCACAGTTGATCGAGCGGGCCTCGACCCTGGCGGCATCAGTTCGCCGGCTCGACAGCTCGCTGGTCGCGCTGTCGGAGGCCTCCGTGTCACAGCTCGACGCCCTCGTGGCCGACGTCAACACCGTGGCGGGGCGCGTCGCCGAGCTCAACGGGAGCATCCGATCGGCCACCGCGGCCGGGATGAGCGCCAACGAGCTGGCCGACCAGCGCGACCTGCTCGTGCTGCAACTGGCCCGCCAGGTGGGCGCCACCACGCGCGTGAACGACGACGGTGGCGTCGACGTCTACCTGGGTGCCATGGCCCTCGTGCGGGGGACCACCACCGACCCGCTGACCCTGGACCTGGGCACCGGGCCCGGCACGGTGCGGGTGGCGTGGGCCGACGACGGCCTGAGCACGACGGTCGGCGGGGAGTCGGCCGCCCTCCTCGAGACGGTCAACGTCCTGGTGCCCGGGCAGCGGTCCGATCTCGCCGGCGTGGCCCAGGCGCTGCACGACGACGTCAACGGGATCCATGCCACCGGGTTCGACCAGGACGGCAACCCGGGCGGCCCGTTCTTCAGCATGGGCCCCAACGGCATCGAGGTGGCGGCCGGCGTGGCCGGCAACACCCGGGCCGTCGCAGCGTCGGCGGCCGCCGGCGCCGTCGACGGGTCGGTAGCGCAGCAGCTCGCGGCCCAGAGCGGTCCGGACGCCGCCTATCGAGAGCTCGTGGTCCGACTCGGCGTGGCCACGCAGGCCGTCAACCGACGAGTCGACGTGCAGGACTCGATCGTCCGGCAAGTGGACGCGGCTCGGGAGTCGCAGGCCGGGGTGAACATCGACGAGGAGATGACGAACCTCGTGGCGTTCCAACACGCCTACAACGCGGCGGCCAGGTTCGTGACAGTGGTCGACGAGCTCGTCGACACGATCATCAGGATGGTTTGAGCATGTCGATGCGCGTGACCCAACGGTCGCTCACCGCCGGTTCCACTGCGAACCTGCAACTCAACCTGGCCCGCACGCAGCGGCTGCAGGAGCAGCTGTCGTCCGGCCGCCAGCTGAACCGCCCGTCGGACGACCCCGCCGGCACCGTGTCGGCGCTGCGCTTCCGGGCCGACCTGCGCCGCGGCGAGCAGCTCATCCGCAACGCCGACGACGGCATCGCCTGGCTCGCCACCGCCGACACCGCGCTGACCGACGGGCTGCAAGCCATCGGCCGGGTGCGGGAGCTGGCCCTCCGGGGCATCAACGCGTCGATGGGACCGGAGGACCGTGCTGCGATCGCCGCGGAGGTGGACGGCCTGGCCGACCACCTCATCGGGTTGGCCAACACCACCTACCTCGGCCGTCCGGTGTTCGGCGGCACCGGCGCCTCGGCGCAGGCCTACAGCCCCGCCGGCGCCTACCTCGGCGATGCCGGGACCATCGAGCGCACCGTGCTCGACGGGGTCGA
>JALYWQ010000116.1 GCA_030852625.1 Actinomycetota bacterium | reverse complement strand
ACTACGCACGCACGCTGCGTCGACGAGCGCGCGCGGCCAGCACGGTCGAGGCACCGGTCGCCGCGATGAGCACGGCGGCGAGGCCGATGGCGACGGCCGGGAGGAGCTCCCGGGCGTCGCTGGACGTCGACACGGGCGTCGCGGCCACCTCGGTCAGGTCGCCGTTGGTCGGGACCTCCGCCGGCGCGGTGACCACGGGGATGTCCGAGGTCGCGATCTCGACCGACGCCTTCGTGGCCGACCCGGCTCCCGCCGCCTGCACGGCGCCCGGGTCGGGACCCGTAGCGGCGCTGTCGGCCGGCAGGAGTGCGTCCCGCACCACGAAGAGCGAGGAGTGCGGCTTCGCAGCGCCGGTGCGGCCGTGGGGCCAGACCGTGCGGTTGAAGTCGATGCCCACGGTGCCCTCGTTCTCGTCACGGAACTTCGTGTCGAAGCTGAGGGTGCCGTCGTCGGCGATGTCGAGCATGTTCACCTTGTGGTTGCCGTCGACTCCCGACAGGGCCACGAAGTAGTTCGAGACCGCGATGCGCTTCTGGGCCCGCACCTCTCGGTAGGTGCCGTCGGGTTGCTTCTCGAAGTTGTCGAGGGTGCCCCAGTGCGGGCCGCCGGAGGTGTTGTCGGGGATCTCGAGAGCGTCGACGAGCCTCGGGCAGTCGGCCTCGGCGCCGCCGTCGTACACCTCGGCGAGGGTGTCGATGTTGCACTCGAAGCCGGTGCCGGCGGCCAGGAGCTCCTGGATGTCGAGGGCGAACACCATCTTGGCGGTGCCGGTGTCGGCCTCGCCGAGCGAGCCCGGACCACGACCGATCACGGCGTGGTACAGGTAGCGGTCGTCGCCGCTGGTCTGCACCCAGCCGCCTCCGCCACAGCCACCCCCTTCGCCGACGAGCGGGATGATCTCCTTGGACGCCGTGGTCACGTCGAACACTTCACGCCACTCGGGGGTGGGATCGGTGATGTCGGGCGTGTAGTAGATCGCCCCGCCGCACATGGACTCGGCGAAGGCGCCCTTGTTGTGGGGCTGGTTGGTGACGGTTACCTCCATGATCCCCTTCGGCTCCTCGTGGCCGGGGTTCCGCTCGCGCCGGGGGCCGTCGGGGAGGGCGGTCACGCTCACGACCTTGGCGTCGTCGCGGTCGCTGATGTCCCAGATGCGGACGGTGTCCCGGAAGAAGTTGGGGTTGGCCGGCGAGATGGCGACGGAGGCCGGCACGTTGATCGGCTCGGCGTAGTCGCCGGTGATCAGGACGTTCAGGTCCTCACGCACCTGGATGCCGTGGGGGTTGGCGCAGCTGGGTGACACCAACGTGGTGATCGGCACCAGGCCAGGGCACCGCACCGGGTCGCGGTCCACCGGCGTGTTGGTGTCCGCCGGCACCTCGGAGAGGGTGTCGCCGTCCTTGTCGATGCGCACGAGCGAACCGGGGGTGCCGGCGAAGCCGTTGCCGATCCGCGTCTCCCCGTTCGTGTAGAGGCAGGGACCCGGCACATCGGGGCCACCCATGTAGGTGCCGTAGGCGGTGCCGTCGTTCAGCACCCAGTAGGCGTCGGGCACCGAGCCGCAGAGGGTGTCGGTCGGGATGTTCACGCCGGTGAGCTTCAGCAGCGGCAGCTCGGTGGCGTCGAACACGAAGGTCGTGTCGAGGTAGAGGGATCCGGCGTAGATGTTCTGGCCCTTGTGCCACACGTACTGCATGTGGTGGGGCTCGTGCTCCACGAGCGGGCCGACGGTGACGGTGTTGACGACCTGGCCGTAGCGGCTCGAGTCGGGGTCGGCGTCGATCACGGCGAGGAAGTCCTGCCCGGGCAGGACGTCGGGCAGGAGGATGTTCTCGAGGCGAGGCAGATTCGGCGGCACCAGGCCGAGAGCGGTGTCGACGAGGCCGTGGGCGGTGGTGTCCGAGGCGTTCACGTCACCGGCCCACACCACGAGGAACTGGCCGGTGTCCTGGTCGCGGTCGTCGACGAGGTGGTTGGTCGCCGTGAAGAGCCCACCGGCAGCGTCCGAGACGCTCGACAGGATCTGGTGGACCGGGGTATCGGCATCGCTCGGTGCTGTTGCGATGCCGCTGAACCCGGCGGCGAGGAGTGCGATCGCCAGGATCGAACGCCAGCGCCGGGAGCGCTTGGGGGGTGACACGGGGGGCTTCCTCCACGTTGGACGTAATTATGACCTACCAAGTAATATTTACTCATGAACGCGATTGCAAGTCCCAGTTCGACACGGCCTCGCTTCGCCCGGGCCGTGGGCTTCCTCACGGTCCTGGCGTTGCTCGGTGGCTTGGTCGGCGCCTACCAGGTGGGTGTGCGGGCCAAGCGACCGCCCTCCTTCAC
>JALYWQ010000287.1 GCA_030852625.1 Actinomycetota bacterium | reverse complement strand
GTAGAAGGTGTTGACGTCGAAGCTCTGGTCGGCCTGGGTGAGGAGCGTGCCGCCGAGGCCGGCGATGGCCGACGAGATGCCGAACACGAAGAGCTTCGACCGCCGGAGGTCGATGCCGACGGAACTGGCTGCGGTCTCCGAGTCGCGCATGGCCCCGAGCACCCGTCCGAGGGCACCCGACCGGAGGTTGTTGACGAGCACCAGCACGATCACGAGCAGCGCCACCTCGTAGAACCAGAAGGCGGTGTCGCCCGACAGATCGATGCCGAACAGGTCCGGGCGGCGGACCTGCAGCTTCCCCGGACCGCCGGCCACCCACGGCAGCTGCGCGTTGAACACGAACTGGTAGATCACGAGGGCCAGTCCAAGGGTGGTGAGGCCGAGGAACAGTCCCTTGCGCTTCAGCGCCGGCCATCCCGCAGCCAGCCCGGCGAGGGTGGCGGCGGCGATGCCCGGGAGCATGGCCACCAGCACCGGCAGGTCGAACTCGCCGGTGAACCGGGCCGTGACGAAGGCGCCGAGGCCGGCGATGGACGCCTGCCCGAGGGTGAGGTGGCCGGAGAAGCCGGTGATGGCGGTGATCGACACGAAGATGACCGCCAGCGCGACGGCCCGCTGGGCCTGCCGGAAGTCCGACCCGTCGAGCACGAGCGGGACGAGGGCGGCGGCGACGGCCGCCACCGCTCCCATGGCCACGGTGACCGGGCCCGACCGGCGCACCCGGCCGAAGCTGCCGGTCACCAGGCCACCCGACGACGGTGACGACTCGACGTCGCCGGTGCCGTCGCCGAGCCGGCGCATGAACACGAGGGCCCCGAAGAGCACGAGGCTCGAGAGGTTCAGCACCGCCTGGTCGTAGAGGAGGGGCAGGTTCCCGGAGCCCGTGCCGAAGGGGTGGAACCCGTCGAGGATCCCGCGGCCCATCCCCATGACCAGGAACCCGAAGCCGATGGCGACCGGGATGCTCGTGAGGCGGGCGACCACCGCCACCGAGAAGGTCTCGATCCCGAGGATGATGATGCGGGTGGGTTCGAGGGCCGGCGGGGCGAGCAGCAGGCCCGTGAGCGCACCGAGGGTGCAGCCGAGGCCCCATGCCACCTGCGACACGCGGTGCGAGTCGATACCGGCCAGCTCGGCGAGGTCCCGGCGATCCACGACGGCCCGGATCTGGGTGCCGAGGTAGGTGCGTCGGAGGAGCAGCCAGAGCAGGACGGCCAGCACGAGGATGGTGGCCACCACGCCGACCTGTTCGGTGTCGAAGCGCAACGAGCCGACCTCGAAGGGGTGCACCGGGAACAGGCGGGGCACCGGTTCCGACGTCGTCCCCTGCACACCCGGCCCCCACGCCACGTTGATCCCGGCGAGGATCACGACCGCCACGCCCACCGAGACCACGAGCTTCTCCGAGGAGCTGGCCCGTCGCTCCTGGAGGGGCCGGAACACGAGCCGTTCCAGCAGGACCCCGAGCACCGGGCCGCAGAGCACGAGGACGATCGGCACCGTCGCCACCATGGGCAGCCCCAGCACGCCGTTCAGCTCCCACGCTGCGTAACCGGCCAGCAACGCCACCGCGAAGTGGGCCAGGTTGAACACGCCGGTGGTGGTGTAGGTGAGGACGATGCCCGTGGCCGAGAGCGCGTAGATGCCACCGAAGATGATCCCCAGCAGCGCGTTCTCGAGCAGGACCATCGTCGGCGCCTAGGTCCCCTTCGTGGTGAGGCGAGCCCGCCGCGGTCGGGGCGTCTCGGCGGTGTCGTCGTCGCGTGCGGTAGGCGGAGCGTCGGGGCGCGGGGCATCGGTGCGGGTGAGCAGGGCCGCGTGGAGGTCCTCCACCATCTGCTCGAGCCGATCGAGCCGGCCGGAGTCCTTGCGGAGCTCCTCGGTGCCGAGCACGTAGGCACCGAGCACGCAGAAGAGCACACCGCCGATCCCGCCCGAGATCAGGTACGGGAGCTGCTTGGCCACCACCGACTCGCGGGACACCCCGAGGTAGCCGAGCAGGATGACGAGGGCACCGGCGCCGATGAGGACCCAGCCCAGCCACGGCCGGGTGGCCTTGCTCACCCACCGCCAGAGGACGCTGGGGTCGGGCTCGGCGTACGGGTCGTCCGCGTCGGCGGTGGGATCGGGCATGGATGGCTCCTACGAACGGGCGCCAGGAAGGCGCGCCGGAAGGGTCAGTCGAGGGGTGAGGCAGAGCGCCAGTGCGCCCAACGTGAAGGAGAGGTAGAGGAGTCCGACGCGATCGCCCCAGACGTCGGCAACCGATCGGGCCGCAGCAGGGTCCGGACCAGCCGACGGGGGCTCGCCGGCGACGGGGCTCGAGGAGCCACCGAGCTCGGGGAAGGTTCCGCCTCCCCTGTCGAATCCGATC
>JALYWQ010000280.1 GCA_030852625.1 Actinomycetota bacterium | reverse complement strand
GTCAGGCACCATGCGGGCCGCGCTGGTCGGGGCCCTCGCGGGTGCGGTGGTGAGCGCCGTGGTGGCCGCCGGCGTCACGAAGGCCCTCGACGACGACGGCGACGCCCGCCCGTCGGGCACCACCGTCACCCCCGTCACCACGAGCGAGGGCGCCCTCGACATCACGGCGATCCTCGACAAGGTCCAACCGTCCGTCGTGGCCATCAGCACCAGCCAGACCACGCAGCGGGGCCGCTTCCAGGGCGCCGGATCGGGGATCGTCCTCAGCGCCGACGGCCTCGTCGCCACCAACGCCCATGTCGTCGGGCAGTTCAGCGACATCACGGTGATCTTCTCCGACGGCACCGAGCACCCGGCATCGATCGTCGGGAGCTCCCCCGAGGACGACCTCGCCGTGCTGCGGGTCGAGGGCGTGTCCGGGCTCACGCCGGCCGACCTGGGTTCGTCCGACGACCTTCGAGTCGGTGAGGAGGTGATCGCCATCGGCAACGCCCTCAACCTCGGCGACCAACCCACCGTCACCCGCGGCATCGTGTCGGCCCTGAACCGCGACCTGAGCGCGGAGGGCGAGACCCTCGAAGGCCTCATCCAGACCGACGCCGCCATCAACCCCGGCAACTCGGGCGGTCCGCTCGTCAACGCGGCCGGCCAGGTGGTCGGGATCAACACCGCCATCGTGGCCCAGGCCCAGAACCTCGGGTTCTCGATCGCCATCGACCGAGCCAGGCCGATCATCGAGGAGCTCGAGCAGGGACGGGGTGCCATCACCCCCGACGGCGCCTTCCTCGGCGTGTCGTCGGCCGACCTCGACGAGATCACCGAGCCGGTGCGCGAGCGCTACGACGTCGAGGCCGACGACGGCGCCTTCATCACCGAGGTCGTCCCCGGCTCGGCCGCCGCTCGCGGCGGGGTCCAGGTGGGCGACGTGATCACCTCGATCGACGGCCGGGAGGTCGACGGGTCGAGCGACGTGCGATCGATCATCCTCGACCACGAAGCCGGTGACGAGATCGAGATCGAGGTCGAACGGGGCGGCGAGGAGCAGACCCTCACCGTCGAGCTCGGGCGCCGCAGCGACATCGACGCCTGACCTCGCCTGCGGGTCGCGCGGGGCGAACCGGTAGGATCACTCGCCATGTCTGATCTGCCCGCTGAGCCGCTGGAACCGCCCCGTGCCCACGCCCGTGTGGTGTACCTGGGACCGGTCGCGCCCCACTGGGACATCCAGTCGGACTTCGGCGACCGGCAGATCATCGACGACTTCCGGGCCCGGGTGCTGGCCCGCCTCGTCCTCCTGCCCCCGCACGACCCCCAGTTCCGCCGCAACCGGGAACGGGTGATCCGCGACGCGGAACGGGAGAACATCCTCCTCGACTGGGACCTCGGCCTCCCCGAAGACGAGTAGATCCCGGTTCGGCCCCCACGGGGCCGGCACGGCAGTCGAACGTTCGGGGGTCGTTCACCCCTCGTTCACCTGACCACCCATAGACGGCTACCCGCCCTCCTTACCGTCGACCTCAGCGGTCCGACACCCGGCCGCACCTGCTGCTCGGCCCAAGGAGGGCTCCCCGTGTTGAAGAAGAAGCCGGTGTTCTGGCTTTCCCCCCTGCTCGCCTTCGGGCTCGTCATGGCTGCCTGCGGCGGTGACGACGAGAGCTCCACCGACACCACCGCCGGCGCCGCTGCCGTCGGCGAGTGCCCCGCCGACGTCGAGGGCGACGTGACCGTCTCCGGCTCCTCCACGGTCGAGCCCATCTCGGCCGCGGTGGGCGAGAAGCTGCTCGACTGCTCCGGGATCGCCGCCACGGTCGACGGTCCTGGCACCGGCGACGGGTTCGCCCTCTTCTGCACGGGTGACACCGACATCGCCGACGCCTCCCGCCCGATCAAGGCGGAGGAGGTGGCCACCTGCGCCGAGAACGGCGTCGAGTTCATCGAGCTCAAGGTGGCCTTCGACGGCATCTCCGTGCTGACCAACCCGGCCAACGAGGCCGTGGAGTGCGTGAGCTTCGCTGACCTCTACGCCCTCATCGGTCCGGAGTCCGACGGCATCGACACCTGGAGCGACGCCCAGGCCCTCGCCACGGAGCTCGGCTCCACCAACGAGCTGCCCGAAGCCGACCTCGCCATCACCGCACCCGGCGCCGAGTCCGGCACCTACGACTCGTTCCTCGAGATCGTGGTCGCGGACATCAGCGAGGCGCGAGCCGAGGCCGGGAAGATCACCGAGGACGAGGTCGAGACCTCCCGGAACGACTACGCCAGCCAGGCCGACGACACGGCCATCATCGCCGCCATGGAGGCCGATGACACCCCGCTCGGGTGGGTCGGGTTCGCCTTCGCCGAGGAAGCCGGCGACGGGGTCAAGGAGCTGGCGGTGGCGGCCGAGCCCGGTGGCGAGTGCGTCGAACCGACCGCCGAGACCATCGCCGACGGCACCTACCCGATCAGCCGCTCGCTCTACATCTACGTGAACGCCGCCGAGGCCGACGCCAACCCCGCCGTGGCCGGCTACGTCGACTACTACCTGAGCGACGAAGGGATCGGATCGGTCGCCGAGGTCGGCTACGTCGACCTGCCCGCCGACCAGCTCGACGCCACCCGGACCGCCTGGGAGGCCCGCACCACCGGCACCACCGCCGAGTAGGGCTGGCCACGATGTCCGATCTCCCGCTCCAGCACCAGCCGCTGCAGCTCGCCGACCTGCGGGGCGACCCGCGCCGGGTCCGCACCGACGTCCTGGTGCGTTGGATCCTCACCGGCGCTGCGGCCGTCTCGGTGGTCATCAGCGCCGGCATCGTCTGGTCGCTGGCGCGGGAGACCTGGACCTTCGTGACCCAGGTGGACTGGTCGAAGGTGCTCCTCGCGGAGGGCTGGTTCCCTCGGCAAGGCGTCTACGACATCCGCACCCTCATCGTGGGCAGCCTCTGGGTGACGGTGATCGCGATGGCCGTCGCCATCCCGGTGGGGCTCGGAACGGCCATCTACCTCTCCGAGTACGCCCGCCCCCGGGTGCGGAAGACCCTGAAGCCGATGCTCGAGGTGCTGGCGGGGATCCCCAGCGTGGTGTTGGGGTTCTTCGCCGTCTCGGTGATCGCACCCAGCTTCGTGCAGCGGTTCACCGATGCCGGGCTCTTCAGCCTCCTGTCGGCGGGGATCGGGGTCGGCATCCTGTCGATCCCGCTCGTCGCCTCGGTCTCCGAGGATGCCCTGCGGGCCGTGCCCGCGCCGCTCCGCGAGGCCAGCTACGGGCTGGGCGCCAAGAAGCTCACCACCGTCACCAAGGTGGTGATCCCGGCGGCCGTGTCGGGGCTGGTGGCCGCCTTCATCCTCGCCATCTCCCGGGCCATCGGCGAGACGATGGTGGTGTTCATCGCCGGAGGTGCGGCCGGGAACCAGGTCTTCGAGACCAGCCCCCTCGAGCCGGGCCTCACGCTCACCGCGGCGATGGCCACGCAAGCCCAGGGCACCGACCAGGTGGTCGGCGAAGCGCTCACCTTCCAGAGCCTCTACTTCGCCGGGGCGGTGCTCTTCGTGATCACGCTCGGTCTCAACATCGCCGCCGGCCGCTTCGTCCGCCGCGTGCGGCAGGCCTACTGATGGG
>JALYWQ010000269.1 GCA_030852625.1 Actinomycetota bacterium | reverse complement strand
CGGCCGCAGGCCGTGGTCGACGTGCACCGCGGTGACGTCGAGCCCCGCCGCGCAGGCGAGCGCGAGGAGGGCGAGGGAGTCGGGGCCACCCGAGACGGCGCAGGTGACCGTCGAGCCGTGCGGCGGGAAGTCGCACCGGGCCAGCAACGCCCGAACCTGTGTCGCTGCGATGGGGTCAGCCCAGCTCCACGACACGAGTTCGGGGGGTGTGGCCATCGGTCTGCGGATCAGGTGGTGAGGGCCTCGGACAGGCGGACCCGCGAGAGCCACTCCTCGGGATCGCGGATCTCGGCGAGGGTGGGCAACCAGCGCTCGCCCCGCCACACGGGATCGAGGGCGGCCGGGCCGCCGCCGAGCCGCTCCACCTCGGCGATGAAGCGTTCGCCCTGGGCGTACTGGTTGAGCTTGGCCTCGAGCCCGATGAGGCGCTGGAGCACCTTGGTGGCGGCGTTCTTGTTGACCCGGCGCTCCCGCAGCACGCGCGAGAACCGCTCGGCGCTCGGCACCCGACCGGCGCCGGCTCGGTCCATGGTCACGTCGCCATGGCCTTCGAGCAGGCTCATGAGCCCGCCGATCTTCTCGAGGGCCACCTTCTGCTGGGGTGTGGCGAGCACGCTCGTGAGGCCGCCGTCGGCCATGGCGTCCTTGCCCTTGCGCAGCTCCTCGAGCACCCGCCCGATGAGGTCGAGGAGCTGCTTCGGCTCGGGGTTCACCGAGTCGAGGGTCTCCCGCACGAGGCCGAGGTAGTGCTCCCGCAGCCACGGCACGCCGGTGAACTGGGCCCGGTGGGTGACCTCGTGGAGGGCCAACCACAGGCGGAACTCCTTCGGCGGGAAGGCGAACCGCTTCTCGAGGGCCAGCACGTTGGGGCCCACGTAGTACACGAGGTCCTGGTCGACGGGGTCGGTGCCGTCGTCGCTGGGCACGACGAGGAGGTCGTACTGGCCGAGCACCCGACCCGACATCCACCCGAGCAGCATCCCGACCTCGAGGGCCCCGACGCGGCGGGTGACGGTGGCCGACAGGCCGTTGCCCATCTTGTCCTCGAGCTTCGAGGTGAGCGGTTGCAGGAGCCGCTGGAACGACGCCACGTTGGCGTGGATCCAACCGGCCCGGTCGGTGACCCGGGCCCGGGCCGGTCCGCTCAGCGAACGGAGGCCGGTGGCCTCGGCGACGAGGTCCTCCGCTTCGGCGGTGGCTTCGTCGAAGTCGCGCTGGAGCGAGTGGGCGAGGTACGACTCGGCGAACGGCTCACGCCCGGCGGCCCGGACGGCGACCCGCTCGGCGAGCTCCCAATCGACCGGGCCGTCCGACACGGACGGCTACTCGTCGCCGCCGTAGCGAGGCGCTTGGGTCTTCTTGAGGTACATCGCGAACATCCCGATCATGGCCGGGATGACGGCGGTGATCACGAGGACGGCGGCGATCCAGTAGTGCCACACGACAGCGAGCATGCTGCCGATCGTAGACCGCGACCTGTGGCGTTCCTCAACCAGGCCCCAGCGGGCCGCAGGCGGCTACCGCTCCTGGTGGATGGCGGCCTCGATCCGGGCCAGGAGCTCCGGCGGGGCGGCGTCGCGGCACTGCTGCTGGAGGCAGCGCTTCAGGTCCGCGTAGAAGTCGTAGGGCTCGGCGCACGGGGCGCACTCGTCGAGGTGCTGGATGATCTCCGTGCGCTTCTGGTCGTCGATCTCTCCGGACAGGAGGTCGTAGAGCTCGTGCAGTGCGTCCTCGCACTGGGGCTTCGACGGGAGCGGGGTGGGATCGGTCATGGCTAGGGGACCGGGTCGGTGACGGGCTCGGTGAGTCGGCGTGACACGGCGAAGTCGTACAACAGCTTCTCCAGCGCCTTTCTTCCGCGGTGGAGGCGACTCATCACGGTGCCGATCGGGACGTCCATGATCTCGGCGATCTCCTTGTAGGAGAAGCCCTCCACATCGGCCAGGAGCACGGCCATCCGGAAGTTGTCGGGAAGGGCCTCGACGGCGGCCTTCACCTCGGCCTCGCTGAAGAGGTCCATCAGCTCGTCCTCGGCCGAGCGCCCCGTGCGGGCGGCCTCGAGCCCGCCGAGCCGGCGGTACAGGTAGAGGTCCTCGACGTCGTCGAGGTCGGTCTCGTCGGGCCGGCGCTGCTTGGCGCGGTACGAGTTGATGTAGGTGTTCGTGAGGATCCGGTAGAGCCAGGCCTTCAGGTTCGTGCCCTCCTGGAAGCCACCGAAGCCCCGATAGGCCTTGAGGTAGGTCTCCTGCACGAGGTCCTCGGCGTCGGCCGGGTTCCGCGTCATCCGCAGCGCGCCGGAGTACAGCGAGCTCATGTGCTCCATCGCGAGGTCGGCGAACTTCGCCTGGTCGGCCACGGGGCCGAACCTACAGTCCGAAGTCCTCTTTGACCCCTTCGACGAAGCGGTGGAAGGCGATGTGGTCGGACCGGAACGACCGGCGCTCGCCGTCGCGCTCCACGGTGACGCTGTCGCCGTCGGTGGACTCGGTGACCTCGACCGGCGTCCAGCCCTGCTCGTAGACGAGCGAGCGGAGCTCCTCGAGCTGCGGGTCGTCCCCCCATCCGGCCACGGCGGTCGAGGGTAGCGGT
>JALYWQ010000268.1 GCA_030852625.1 Actinomycetota bacterium | reverse complement strand
GCATGACCCCGATCCAGGCGATCCGCGCCGCCACCACGGTGGCCGCCGACCTCATCAACCGACCTGAGCTCGGCCAGATCGCGCCGGGCATGCTCGCCGACATCATCGGGGTCACCGGCGACCCGCTCACCGACGTGACCACGTTCCAACGGGTGCCCTTCGTGATGAAGGACGGCAAGGTCGTCAAGGGCTGACTACTGGGTGATCGACAACCAAGGGTTGTCCTCTCCGGTTCGACAACCTATGGTTGTCGCATGCCGGATCCCGTCCTCCCCAGCAACATCCGCCTCGACGAGCTGATCGAGGCCATCCGCAAGGTCCACGACGACGAGCTCGAGCAGCTGACGAGCGCGATGGTCGCCGCCGACCACCTCGGTGAGGTGGCCGACCACCTGATCGGCCACTTCGTGGACCAGGCCCGCCGCTCCGGCGCCTCGTGGACCGACATCGGCTCCGCCATGGGCGTCACCAAGCAGGCGGCCCGGAAGCGATTCCTCCCGAAGGACCCCGGCGACGCCGCCAGCATCGACGCCAACGAGGGCTTCCAGCGCTTCACGGCCCGGGCCAAGAACGTGGTGATGGCAGCCCACAACGCCGCCAACGAGTCCGGGAACCACGAGATCGACCGGGCCCACCTCGTGCTCGGTCTGCTCGCCGAGCCCGACGCCTTCGCGGCCAAGGCCATCATCACCGCGGGCGTCGCGCTCGACGCCGTGCAGGCCGCCGCCGAGGCCGCCGTCCCCCCGTCGACGCCGGACGCCCCGGCGCTCGTGCCCTACAGCGCCGAGGCCAAGAAGGTCCTCGAGCTCACCTTCCGGGAGGCCCTTCGACTCGGCCACAACTACATCGGCACCGAGCACATCCTCCTCGCCCTCCTCGAGACCGAGCCCGACGACGGGATCCTCGCCGGGCTGGGGATCGAGAAGGCGGGCGTCGAAGCCACCATCACCACGATGCTCAGCCAGCTCGGCTGATCAGGGGTCGTCGACCACCGGCTCGGTGGTCCGCAGCTCGGCCAGGACGTTGGCGATGACCGCGGCGATCGGGACCGCCACGAAGGCGCCGAGGAAGCCGGCAAGGGTGCCACCCGAGGCGATGACCAGCAGGATCACCACCGGGTGCAGGTCGAGGGCCTTGCCGAAGATGAACGGCGCCAGGAGATCGTTGTCCAGTTGCTGCACGACGACGGCGACGATCGCCACGACGAGGGCGGCGGTGGGGCCGGCGGTGGCGAGGGCCACGGCGACGGCGATCACCCCCGCCACCACCGCGCCGACCAGCGGGATGAACGCCGCCGCGAACGTGAGCACCATCACCGGCAGCACCAGCGTGGCGCCGGTGAGCCAGAGCACCCCGCCGATGATGACCGCTTCGAGGAGGCCGAGGATGGCTGAGCCGCGCAGGTAGCCGCCGAGGGTGCTCCACGCCCCGGCCGCCACGCGTCGCGCGGTGTCCTGGTGCTCGGTCGGCACCCGTCCCAGTGCCCAGCGCTGGAAGCGGGCCCCGTCCTTCACGAAGAAGAACGTGAGCACGAGCGCGAGGAGGAGGGCGGCCAGCACCTCGAGGGCGAGCACGGCGCCTTCCAGGGCCGCGCCTCCCGAACCAGCCGCGGCATCCCGGAGGGCATCGCCGGCTTCCTCCCGGAGCTCGCGCAGCCGTTCCCGGTCGACGTCGAACGGCGAGTCCTCGACGATCCAGTCCTCCACCCGCTCGTAGCCGTCGCTGACGGCCGGACCGAGGTCGGAGAACTCCTCCACCATCCCGGGAACGATGAGCAGGCCGGCCAGCACGACCGTGCCGAGGAACCCCAGGAAGGCCACCCACGTGGCCAGCAACGCCGGCACGCCCCGCGCCTTCATCCATCCAGCGGGCGCCGAGAGCACCACGGTCAGCAGGGTGGCGAGGAACACGGGGAGCAGCACCAATCGCAGCGCGCTGACCACTTGCAAGGCTCCCCACACGACGATGCCGATCCCGACGAGGCGCCAGCTGTAGGCACCGAGCTTCTCGACCGTCGGATGGACGCGCCAGGCTCCGCTCGTCCTGGCGTCTGACGTGGGCACGGCCGAGCCCTACCCCGAACTGGGTGGCGTGAGCCGAATCCGCCTGTGACCGAACCGTGACAGAACAGCCTTGCCTGCTGGGCCAGGCCCCTCGGTAGGTTGCTTCGGCATGTCGGCCCTGGACCTCGTCGTCGAACCGGTCACGGTGAAGCGCACGGTGATCCACGTCGCCGGCGATCTCGACGCGGTGAGCGCCGACGAGCTGAAGGCCTGCGTGCGAGCCGTGGGGGCCGGTTCCACCTGCGTGATCCTCGACGTCACCGACGTGTCGTTCATCGACTCGGTCGGGATCGGGGCCCTGGTGGGCCTGCACCGGGAGCTCGACGCCGAATCCCGCATGCTGCAGCTGCGGAACCTCAGCGAGCAGCTGAAGCGGGCGTTCGAGATCACCGGCGTGGACCGGATCCTCCACCTGGTCTGAGGGCCGCCGGGGCGGCGGCGTCAGGAAGGTGCGACCAGCGCGCCGTAGTCGTCGGCGCTCACCGCGCCGGTGGACAACGTCCCGTCGGCCAACGGGATGTCCACCGGGAGCCCGGCGACGGTGAAGCGCACCAGGCCGACACCGGGTCGACGGGTGAGGGTGCACACGAGCTGGGCGACGGTCGCGAGCGGGTCGGCCGTGAGGCGCTGGGATGCTTCCGCGGCGAGCTCCACGGTTGCCACACCGGCGGCCAAGCGGACACCGAGGATCTCGTCGCTCGCCACCACCGAGGTTCGGAGGTCATCCGCAGCCTCGTCCGAGGTCACCTCAGCCAGGGCACGGGCGATGTCGACCAGGGCGGCCGGTGAATCGACTCGACGGGTGACCGGTACCAGCAGATCGCCACGCAGCAGGCAGAGGCTGGCGTTCTCGCCACCCGCGTCGGGCACCACTCGGCTCGCGTCGGGGTCGAGCAGGCCGTAGGGCACCGCGTCGTCGCCGATCCGAACCGCCGTGTCACTGGAGGACACGCTGCAGCTGGCGAGCATCAGCGCAGCTGCTCCGAGCAGCGTCATCCGGCGGTTCATCGCCCGACCCCGTCGGACGGGAGGCAGATCGTGAACCGGGCACCGCCGTCGGGGGCGTCGGCGATCGACACCGTCCCGCCGTGGAGCTCGACGTGCCCGCGGGTGAGGGCCAGGCCGAGGCCGGTGCCCGTGGTGGTCCCGGCCTGGAGGCCGGCGCGTCCCCGCACGAACCGCTGCAGGATCGCCCGGCGCTCGTCGGCGGGGATGCCGGGGCCGTCGTCGTCGAGGTGGATGCACGCGGCGTCCGGACCGACCGACGCCGAGACCGCGGTCAGTCCACCGGCGTACCGCTGGGCGTTGACCACCACGTTGGAGATGGCCTGGGCCAACCGCCGACGATCGGCGACGATGACCGCGCCCGGGGGCTCCACGGCGATGGGCACGCCCTCCGCCTGGCTGGCCCGCAGCACGTGGCGGAGGAACTCAGCGGCGTCGAGCTGCTCGAGGTCGAGGTCGATCCCGTGGGCGTCGAGCCGGGAGATCTCCAGCAGGTCGAGGACCAGCCGTTCGAAGGCCTCCACACGGGTCGAGAGCATCTCGAGGGTGGGGAGGACCTCGTCGGGCATCCGACCCCGGCGACGATCCAGGATCTCCACGGCGGCCCGCATCGCGGCCAGCGGGGATCGGAGTTCGTGGCTGACGTCGGAGGTGAAGCGGACCTCCCGCTCGACCCGTTCCTCGAGTGCGCCGGCCATCACGTTGAACGAGCTCGTGAGGGGGCGCAGGTCGGGGTCGCCCACCTCCGGCAGCCGCGTACCCAAGTCACCGTTGGCGATCTGCTGGGCCGCCGAGGCCACCGGCGAGAGCGGCCGCACGACGCGGGCGGCCACGATGCGGCCGAGCACGGCGGTGCCGGCCGCCGTGACCACGCTCACGCCGATGAGCACGTTGCGGAGGGTCGAGAGGGTGCGCTCGAGCTCGTCGAGCGGGAACACCTCGAAGTACGCCCCGTCCACCGCCGCCAGCGGCGTGCCCACCACCAGTCGGAGGTCGCCAGCGGCGGTCCGCTGCAACTGCCGTCCGGCGCCGCCCGAGGCGACCGTGCGTCGGAGGTCCACCGGGATGTCGTCCTGGCCGACGGCCACCGAGCTGGCGAACCAGCCGTCGCGGTAGCGGG
>JALYWQ010000258.1 GCA_030852625.1 Actinomycetota bacterium | reverse complement strand
GGCTTCGAGACCCTCGTCGAGGCCGGGTACCAGCCCGAGTCGGCGTACTTCGAGTGCCTCCATGAGCTGAAGCTGATCGTGGACCTGATGTACGAGCAGGGCATCGCCGGGATGCGCTACTCGATCTCCGACACCGCCGAGTACGGCGACCTCACCCGCGGCCCCCGGATCATCACGGCCGCCGTGAAGGCCGAGATGCGCAAGATCCTCGACGAGATCCAGGACGGGCGCTTCGCCAAGGAGTGGGTCGCGGAGAGCGAGAGCGGTCGGGCCAACTACAAGGCCCTCCAGGAAGCCGGCAAGCAGCACCAGATCGAGGTCGTCGGCGAGCAGCTCCGCGGCATGATGCCGTGGATCTCGGCCGGCAAGACCCGGGTCCAGGACGCCAGCGGCGGCTGACCGCTAGTTCGGGCAGACCATCGAGGCCGGGTCCTCGCCGCGCCAGCGGAGGACCCGGCCCACCGCTTCGTCGAGGCGAGCTTCGGGCAGCGACCCGTCGGTGACGGCGGCGACGATGGCGTCGCGCATGCCCACCGCCTCCTGGCCCTGGTTCACGAGGACCACGTCGGCCCCGGCGGTGAGGGCGACCACGGCCGCCTGCGGGATCGGCCAGCGCTGCACGATGGCCCCCATGCCGAGGGCGTCGGTCATGGCCACGCCGTCGAAGCCGAGCGAGCGGAGCAGCTCGTACATCGCCGGCTCCACGCTGGCCGGGAGGGGCCCGACGGCCTCGTAGGTGACGTGGGACATCATCACCGCACCGGCGCCGGCCTCGACGGCGGGGAGGAAGGCCCGGGCGGCGTCCTCCACCTGGGCCGCCGTGTACGGCGAGGTGACGGTGCCGGCGTGGCTGTCGTCGGCCACGCCACCCTGACCGGGGAAGTGCTTCACGCTCGAGAGCATTCCGGCGTCGGTGAGGCCGGCGGCGAACGCGCCGGCCCGCTCGCCGGCCGTGACGATGTCGGCGGAGAAGGAGCGGTCGCCGATCGAGCCGTTGGCGGGGCCACCGTCGGCGTCGGCCACCGGGCCGAGCACGAGGTCGATCCCGACCTCCCGCATGGCCTGGCCCCGCCGGGCCGCCTCGGCCCGGATGGCGTCGAGGGGCTGGTTGCCGAGGGTGCGGGCCGACGCGGTGGAGCCGAGCACCGAGCGCAGGCGTGACACCCGGCCGCCCTCCTCGTCGGCCGCCACGAGGAGCTTGCGGGCGCTCTGGGCGCGGAGGCCGTCGACGAGGGCCCGCAGCTGGGCGGCGTCCACCACGTTGGGTTGGCGGACCTCGACGCCGCCGACGCCGATGGAGGTGACCTCGCGGGCGAGCGCGCCGTCGGCGGTGGTGTCGTCGTCGATCCCCACGATGAGCACGGCGGCGGCCCGCTCGGCGAGGGGCGCGGCGGTGCAGTCGGGCCTGTCGTCGGGGGAGGTCGGCGACGTGGCCTCGCTGGTGGAGCCGTCGCTGGCGCTGGTGTCGCTGCCGCCGTCGTCGCCACCGCACGCGGCGGTTGCGGCGACGAGCCCGAAGGCGAGGAGGGCGGCGAGGAGGGGGCGGGGGAGGCGCCCCACCTACATCGTCTCGGCGAAGCTGACCTCGCCCTCACCGCGGAGGACGTTCTTCAGGAGCTTGCCGCTGGCGTTGCGGGGGAGCTTGTCGAAGGTGAGGTCGACGTAGGTGGGCACCTTGAAGGCAGCCAACCCGTCGGCCACCCACTGCCGCACGCCGGCTTCGTTTAGCTGCGAGCCCTCCTCGAGCTGCACCACCGCCTTCACCTCCTCACCGAGCTCGGGGTGGGGCACCCCGATGATGGCGGCATCGGCGATCTCCTCGTGGGTCACGAGGCGCTGCTCGATCTCCACGCAGTAGATGTTCTCGCCGCCCCGGATGATCATGTCCTTCTTGCGATCGGTGATGAACAGGAAGCCCTCGTCGTCGAGGTGCCCGACATCGCCGGTGTGGAGCCAACCGTCGCGGATGGCCTCGGCGGTGGCTTCCGGCTTGTTCCAGTAGCCGGCCATGAGGATCGGCCCGGTGATGCACACCTCGCCGGTCTCACCGACACCCAGGGTGTTGTCCTCGGCGTCGACGATCTTCACCTGCACCGTGGGCACGGGCGGGCCGACCGAGGTGGGCTTGCGGATGGCGTCCTCGCCGGAGACCACGGTGGCCACCGACGACGTCTCGGTGAGCCCGTAGGCGTTCGAGGTGCTGGTGACGTTGGGGAACGTCTCGCGGATCATGCGCTGCAGCTCATCGGCCGACGGCGACCCGCCGAAGGCCACGCTGCGCACGCTCGACGTGTCGTAGTCGTGGCGGTCGGGGTGCTCGCACACCCGCCACACCATGGTGGGGACGGTGGCCCACACCGTGACCTTGTGGTCCTGGATGAGCTGGAGCGCGGTCTCGGGTTGGAAGCGGCCCTCCGGCATCACGAGCTTGAGGCCCGCGAGGAGCCCGACCACGAGCGTGGAGTGGCAGCCCGACACGTGGAAGAGCGGCGAGGTGAAGAGCGAGACGTTCTGGCCGCCGCCGTCGGGCAGGGCCCCGCCGCCGGTCATCGAGCCGGCCACCGCGTTGTACATCGTGTTCTGGAGGTTGGCGATCATGCTGCGATGGGTGCTGATGGCGCCCTTCGGCTTCCCCGTGGTGCCCGAGGTGTAGAAGATCACCGCGTAGTCGTCTTCCTCGATCTCCTGCTCGACGAACGTGGCGGTGGGGGAGCCGGTGAGCTCATCGAAGGTGTGCACCTTCGGGTTGCCCTCGAGACCGACGTCGGCCGGCGTGCAGTCGATGAGGAAGACGTGCTTCAGGCCCTCGAGCTCCGACAGGTGCTCGGCGATGCGCTCGAAGCGCTTCTGGT
>JALYWQ010000278.1 GCA_030852625.1 Actinomycetota bacterium | reverse complement strand
GGCCCGAAGTTGCGGTGGGCCTCCGCCACGACCCCCACGCCCGTGCTGTCGATGAACTCGAGGGCCGAGACGTCGAGCGTCACCTGGCGGATGCTGCCGTCGACCGAGGCCAGGAGGCTCCGGAGCGCCGACGCATTGCTCACGTCGAGCTCGCCGCCGAGCGTGATGGTGAGCTGCGAGCCCTCGCTGTGTGTGCGGATCACGAGGTCCGTTTCCATGGGGATCCTTCCTGGTCCGCGCCCCCTCGGCGAGGGGAGACGGCGTTGCGACGGCGTCTACCCAGCCGCTGCGCATCTCACCCATCCGAATCGAGGGATGCGATCGGCAGGGTGTGGGGTAGCCGCGATCCGAGTCCCAACGACCTGGAGGTCACGATGCCCAGCACGAAGCAGGAGATCTACGCCACCACGTTCATCCGGCGGCAGCACGATCAGATCCGAGAGCTGTTCGACGCCGTGGAGCGTGCCGAACCCGAAGCTCGGGCCGAGGCCTTCGAGCCGCTCGTGCGGCTCCTCGCCGTCCACGAGACGGCCGAGGAGATGGTGATCTACCCGATGGCCAAGGGCGGCGAGGCCGGCAAGGAGATCGTCGAGCAGCGCAAGGCCGAGGAGGACCAGGCCAAGAAGATGCTGGTCGACCTCGAGAAGATGGACCCCGCCACCAGCGAGTTCATGAACGCCCTGGCGTCGTTCCGCCAGGACGTCCTCAACCATGCCGAAGCCGAGGAGCTCGAGGTGTTCCCGCTGCTCACCGAGGTGGCCGACGCCGAGGAGCTGAAGGACATGACCCGGCGGCTCGAGATGGCCGAGGGGATGGCGCCCACCCATCCCCACAAGACGGCGCCGGAGAGCGCGACCGGCAACATGCTCATGGGCCCGTTCGTCGCCATGGTCGACCGGGTCCGCGACGCCATTCGCGACGCCGGCAAGGACTGATCGAGGCGCTCAGCTCCGGGACGGCTGGCCGGTGGTGACATCGGCCAGCCGATCCCGCAGCCAGCGGGCGTCGTCGACGGCGGCGCCCTCGTAGTCGTTGTTGAAGTAGGCGAATACGTCGGTGCCCTCGTCGAGCCACCCGGCCAGGCGCTTGGCCACCGGCGCCAGCCGACGCCCGCCGTAGCGTCCCCGGTACTTCTCCTCGAGGGCCCGGGCACCGTGGAACCGGACGTAGGTCCACGAGGTCGTGCGCTCGAGGGGGTGGTCGGGGAGCAGGTCGTGGATGCACAGCGCCACCTCGTGGCGGTGCAGGACCTCGAAGACCTCGTCGTGGAGCCAGGACGGGTCGCGCAGTTCGACGGCCCAGCGCATCGTCGAGGGGGCGACCGACAGCGCCTCATCGAGGCGAGCGGCATTGCGCTTCCAGCGGGGCGGCAGGTGGAAGAGGTTCGGTCCGAGGTGGGGGCCGAGCCGGGCGACGCGGTCGAGGTGGTTGGGCAACCAGGAGGCGGCGTCGCGGAGCTTCATGCGATGGGTGCCGAACTGGCCCACCTTCACCGCGTAGCAGAACCCGTCGGGCGCCTGGGCGGCCCACTGCTCCATCGTGGTGGCCGGGGGCAGCCGGTAGAAGGTGTTGTTGATCTCCACGGTGTCGAAGAGCTGCGCGTAGAGCTCGAACCACCGCCGCGCCGGCGCGTCGGCTGGGTACACCGTCCCCCGCCAGTCCTTGTACGACCAGCCCGAGCATCCGACCCGGGCCGTGCCGGTCACGGCTCGCCGAAGCGCTTCCGGGCGATCCCGCGGAGGCGCGCCGCCAGCTCGCGGTCCTGCTGGCTGAGCTCGTCGAAGAGCGACGCCAGCTCGTCGTCACCGGCGAGCCGGGCGTCCTCGGCGAAGTGGGCGTAGCGGTGGCAGTCGGCCAGGGCCTGCTGGAGCACGAGGATGAGGTCGTACTCCGGATCGGAGACCCCCGTGTCGACGTCGAGACGTTGGTGCATGGTGCGCTCGTACCCTCAGCTGACCGCCGCGAGCCGCCGGAGGCGCTGTCCCAGCTCGCTGCCCGGGAGGGGCTCGCGGAGCGACGTCTGATCGACGGCCCACCGGGCCACGAGGTGCTCGGCGAACCGTCGCTCCACGTGGAGGAGAGCGGCGGCGCCGAACAGCACATCCTGGGCTTCGTCGGGGTGGTCGGCGACGAAGCCGGAGATCAGGCGATCCGTGGCGATGGTGCCGTGGAGGCCATCGGCGGCCACGTGCACGTCGTAGAAGCGGGCCGCCGCCGTGCCCTGCTCGCCCGAGACGAGCTTCCGGACCGCAGCCGCATAGCGGGCCATCGGTTCCACTGACGTCAGCTCGAACACCGCGAGGTGGCCGAGGCAGGCCCCCACCAGGCGCCGGGAACGACCCAGCCAGTTGAGCAACGTGTTCGTCGCGAGCGTCACCGCCGGCAGCCGGTCGAGGTCGACCTCGGGCTCGAGGTCGAGGGCTTCCATCGTCTTGCCGAACAGGAGCGCGTGGGCTTCGGTGGGCTCGTGGCCGCCGTACTCGTCGAGCTGGAGCTGCAGCAGGGCCGTCTTGCAGGGCGACGCCTCGAGGCGGGGGATGGCGAAGGAGTGGGGGTCGGCTTCCTGGAGCTGGTAGGCGGCGCGGTGCACCACGAACTCACGGAGGTGGTCGAGCGCACCCCGCTCGAGCATCCACGTGGACAGCGACGGGCCCTCGGCGCCGGCGATGAGGTCGGTGAGCGCGGCGGGGACGTCCTCGGGATCCGGCTGCGGCAGGTCGACGGCTTCCCGTAGCTCGAGCTCCATCTGACGCTCGAGGTCGTGGCGGACCCGGAGGAAGCTCGGGTCCTCCTCCCATCGGGGGTCGACGCCCTCGATCCGGCGGTACGAGAGCTGTTGGAGGACCCACAGGGTGATCTGGGCGTCATCCTCGTCGTCGGGCTCGGGCGGCTGCAGGGCGCGGCTGCCGGCGGGGCACGCCAACCTGGCGAAGACGTGTTCGGATCGGCTGCCACGACCTAGGGGGATCTGCACCCCCCTTCCATGCCCAACGAGCCGCCGTCTAACACTGGAAACAAGTCCGGAATCGCGACCAGGCGACGGGGTGATCAGGGTGCCAGCAACGGGAGCAGCACGGCGTCGAGCTCGTCCTGCAGGTCGCCGGCCGGCGGTGCCAGGAGCGTGGCGACGGTGAGCCGGGCCATCCACGCCGCCAGCCACTGCGGGTCCTGCCGGCGGATGAGCCCGATGTCCATCGCCACCTGGAGGAACGGTGCCGCTGCCGTGGCGCCCTGTTCGATGATGGCGGGAAGGCGACGGGTGACGGCCCGACCGACGAAGTCGGGCTCGTCGCGGACGACCTTGGCGAACACCGGGTGGTCGAGCGCGGCCTGGATGCCGGCGCCGAGGAACACCGTGACCATGCGGGCGCCCTCGACGCCGGCGATCACCTGGGGCATCCCGCTGAGGAACCGGTGGGCCTCGCGTGCGCAGAGCAGCCAGGCCGCCCCCTCGACGCTGCCGACCTTCCGGTAGACGGTGCTCGGCACCACGCCGAGCTCCCGCGCGATGTCGGCGACCCTCGTGCGGGACAGGCCGTTGGCGGCCAGGCAGGTGGAGGCGGCGTCGAGCAACGGATCCAGGGTCGCGGGCGGCATGGCCGGGAGCCCCTGGGCGAGGAGGGGGAGCACCAGGTGTTCGAGCGGGGAGTCGGCGGCCGGTTGCATCGTTGCAACGATCGTACTAGATAGTTGCAACGATGCAACCAGCGACGACCGCCCAGCCCACCACCCCGATGTCGACCGATGGACGGGGCCTCAGCCGCCGACGCCTGCTGCAGGGGGCCGCAGTCGGAACGGCGCTGCTGGCCACGGGCGTGCGTCCGGCCCGAGCCGCCGACCGACCCACCGTCGCCGTGATCGGTGGCGGGCCCGGTGGCCTCACCGCAGCCCACGAGCTGGCCGAGCGGGGGTTCCAGGTGACCGTGCTCGAACGGAAGGCGTTGGGCGGGAAGGCCCGCAGCATCCCCGTGCCCGGCACCGCCACGGATGGCCGGCGCGACCTGCCCGGCGAGCACGGCTTCCGCTTCTTCCCCGGCTTCTACCGGAACCTCCCCGACACGATGCGGCGCATCCCCGTGGCCGGCAACCCCAATGGGGTGTGGGACAACCTCACCGACGCCGCCGGTGTCGTCATCTCCCGCGCCGGCCGGCGCGAGGACATCAAGCTCGAGGCGTCAGCCGACATGGGGTCGCCGGAGCGGATCGTCCGCAACGTGGTCGGTGCGCTCCAGCTCGTCGTCGACGTCCCCGCCCACGAGCTGGCGTGGTTCGCCAGCCGGCTGCTCGTGTACCTCACGAGCAGCGAGGAACGGCGGTTCGCCGAGTGGGAGTACACCAACTGGTGGGACTTCGTCCGAGCCGACCAGATGTCGCGTGGCTTCCAGGACGTGTTGGCTGGCGGCCTCACCCGCACGCTGGTGGCGGCCAAGGCCGACCGGGCATCCACGCGCACGATCGGCAAGATGGCCGAGGCCTTCGTGTTCAGCGCGCTCGGGCGGGAGACCGACGGTGGCCTCGACCGGGTGCTCGACGCGCCCACCAACGAGGCGTGGATCGACCCGTGGACCACCCACCTCGAGTCGCTCGGTGTCACCTTCGAAGCCGGCCTCGGCCAGGGCTTCGACGTCGAGGGCGGCAAGATCGCGGCGGCCCGGTTCGTCGACGCCGGCGGCACGGAGCGCCGCCTCGTCGCCGACTGGTTCGTGCTCGCCGTCCCCGCGGAACGCACGACCCAGTTCTGGAGCCCGGAGCTCCTGGCGCTCGATCCGTCGCTGGCCCGCACCGGGGAGCTGGTGACGGACTGGATGAACGGCCTCCAGATCTTCCTCCGCGAGCCCATCAACCTGGTCCGGGGCCACGTCGCCTACCTCGACACGCCGTGGGCCCTCACCTCGATCAACCAGGCCCAGTTCTGGACGGAGCGCGACTTCGCCCGCGACTACGGCGACGGCTCGGCCACCGACTGCCTCTCCATCGACATCTCGGACTGGACCCGTCCGGGCGTCGTCTTCGGGCGGGCCGCCCAGGACTGCACCCCCGACGAGATCGTCGAGGAGGTCTGGGAGCAGCTCAAGCTGAGCGTCGGCGACACCGGCGAGGAGCACCTCAAGCGGGAGCTCGTCACGAGTTGGTTCCTCGATCCCGCCATCAGCTACCCCGACGCCGGCGTCACCCGCGCCGCCAACGACGAGCCGCTCCTGATCAACACGGCCGGGAGCTGGGACCTGCGGCCCGAGGCGTGGACGGGCGTGCCCAACCTCTTCCTCGCGGCCGACTTCGTGCGCACCGACATCGATCTCGCCACGATGGAGAGCGCCAACGAGGCCGCTCGCAAGGCGGTGAACGCGCTGCTGGCGGAGGCCGGCTCGAACGAGACCCCGGCCACGGTCCAGACCCTCGTGCGACCACAGGAGCTCGCCACGGCGAAGGAACTGGATCGAACCCTGCTCCAGGCCGGGCTGCCCAACGCCTTCGACCTGCCCTATCCGGACATCGGTGCCCTCGACCTGAACCAGGTGCTGGGCGTCGACCTCGGCGCCGTGCTCGGCCAGCTCGACCTCGGCACCACGGTCGGGCGGCTCTTCAGGGGGCTGGGGTTCTAGCTGCCACGACCGTCGCGGTCGGCCGCGCCGTGGAAGCATGCGGGCATGGCCGATGAGATCGACGTGGTGGTGGAGATCCCTCGCGGGAGCCGCAACAAGTACGAGTACGACCACCACAAGGGCGTCATCCGGCTCGACCGCCGGCTCTTCACCGCCACCGCCTATCCGGCCGACTACGGGTTCATCCCCGAGACGTTGTCGGAGGACAGCGATCCGCTCGACGCCCTGGTGATCCTCGAGGAGCCGACCTTCCCCGGTTGCTGGATCGCCGCTCGTCCGGTCGGGGTGTTCTGGATGAGCGACGACATGGGGCCCGACGCCAAGATCCTGTGCGTGCCGGCCAACGACGCGCGGTGGGAGCACGTCACCGACCTCAGCAGCCTGCCCGACCGGTTGACCGACGAGATCGGCCACTTCTTCGAGGTGTACAAGGCCCTCGAGCCCGACAAGCACTCCGACGTTCGTGGGTGGGAGGGCGCCGAGGCGGCCAAGGCGGAGATCGAAGCCTGCCGGGCCCGCTACCAGGCGGCCGCCGAGGCCTGACCGCGCCGCCGATCCGGCCCGGCAGGGTCGTCGTCCGCACCATCGGTTAGAACAGGCCCATGGCATGGGACTTCTCCACCGAACCTGAATTCCAGAAGAAGCTCGACTGGGTCGAGGAGTTCTGTCGGGAGGAGATCGAGCCCCTCGACTACGTCTTCCCCTATGCGGTGCGGTCGCCCGACCCGGTGGTGAAGGCCCACGTTCGCAGCCTGCAGCAGCAGGTGAAGGACCAAGGTCTGTGGGCCATCTTCCTCGACGAGGAGCTCGGCGGCCCCGGCTTCGGCCAGCTGAAGCTCGGCCTGCTCAACGAGATCATCGGCCGCTACTCGGGCGCCCCCCAGATGTTCGGCGCCGCCGCTCCCGACACCGGCAACATGGAGATGCTCGCGGCCTACGGCACCGAGGAGCAGAAGAAGCGTTGGCTCGAGCCGATGCTCAACCAGGAGATGTTCTCGGCCTACTCGATGACCGAGCCCCAGGGCGGCTCGGACCCCAACCTCTTCAAGACCAATGCCGTGCGTGACGGCGAGGAATGGGTGATCAACGGGGAGAAGTGGTTCACGAGCGCCGGTCGGGTGGCCGACATCCTCTTCGTGATGACGGTGAACGGCATGTTCGTCGTGCCCCGGGAGACCCCCGGCGTGCAGATCATGCCGGAGCCCCGGAACCACAACCACATCATCTACACCGATGTTCGGGTGCCGCTCGACCACCTCCTCGGTCCGGAGGACGGCGCCAAGGTGCTGGCCCAGCGACGCCTCGGCGGCGGTCGGATCCACCACGCCATGCGCACCATCGCCCAGTGCAAGCTGGCCTTCGACATGATGTGCGAGCGGGCCCTCAGCCGCGAGTCGCACGGGAAGATCATCGGCGAGCACCAGATGGTGCAGGAGAAGATCGCCGAGTCCTACGCCCAGATCCGCATGCTCCGCCTGTTCGTGCTGGAGACGGCCTGGCGCATGGACAACAGCTCCGGCCAGGAGACCCGCACCGAGATCGCAGCGGTGAAGTTCACGATGGCCCGTGTGCTGCGTGAGGTGTCGTTCAACGCCCTCCACATCATGGGGTCGCTCGGCACCACCGACCTCACGCCGCTGCAGGCCATGTACGCGGCTGCCCCGCAGATGGGCTTGGCCGACGGCGCCGACGAGGTCCACAAGGCCACCGTCGCCCGCCGGGTGCTCAAGGAGTACCGCCCCCACGAGGGCTACTGGCCCACCGAGTACATCCCCGCCAAGCGGGAAGCGGCCTGGGAGAAGATGCAGCCCAAGTTCGCGACCAACCCGGCCCTCAAGGAGTCGGCCGAGGCCTACAAGAAGTACTTCGCCAACCGCCGCTGACCGGGCGTTGACGAGCTCGCGTCAGGCG
>JALYWQ010000234.1 GCA_030852625.1 Actinomycetota bacterium | reverse complement strand
CGATGCGCAGGCGCGAGAGGTCGAGGTCCGCATCGGCCCGCCGCATGGCCCGGGCCGCCAGCACGTAGGAGAAGTTCGGACCTGCCGTGGCGGTGCTGCCGTAGGTGGACATCCACTCCATCCAGCGAACGGGGCTGCTGGTGAAGTCGGTGGGGGCGCCGAGCACCAGCGGCGTGCCGGTGGTGAGGGCCAGGGTGAAGAGCCCCACCAGGCCCATGTCGTGGTAGAGCGGCAGCCAGGACACGAGGACGTCGTCGGCCGGGTCGAGCGACGTGGCGAGGGCGATGGCGTCGAGGTTGGCGCCCACCGTGCGGTGGGGGAGCATCACGCCCTTCGGGTCCGACGTCGAGCCGCTCGTGAACTGGAGGATCGCGAGGCGGTCGAGGTCGTCGGCCGGTCGCTCGTAGGCGTCGGCGCCCTGCTTGCCGGTGGCGGGGTCGAGCTCCTCCCACCCGATCATCGGGGGATCGTTCGGCTCCGGCTGGATGAACGGGGCCAGCTCCGGGTCGACGAGGACCAGCGACGCGTCGGCGTGGGTGATGCGCCCGCGGGTCTGGCCCACGAACTCCTCGATCGAACCCATCCGCATCGGCAGCGGCAGCACGACGGCGGTGGCGCCGGCCAGCCACACCGCCTGGATGGCGGTGACCAGCTCGCGGCTCGTCGGCCCGAGGAGGGCGACGTGGTCGCCGGCCTCGATGCCGTGGGCCTGGAGGTTGGCGGCGTAGCCGCGGGCCTCCTGGTGGAGCTGGGCGTAGGGGACGGTGACGTGGTCGCCGCCCACCACGAAGGTCAGTGCACCGGACAGGGTCGAGGCGCGCTCGAGCCGCTGGGTCAAGGTCAGCATCGGCAGTCCGACCCGTGGCTGCAGCCCCCAGTTACACGCCGGATCGGGTTCTCGGGCGAGAAGGGTCGGCCACTACCGTGCGGGCCATGTCCGAGGACATCCCCCCGCATCGCTACACCGCTGCCGTCGCGGCCGAGATCGAGTCGAACTGGCAGGCCCGGTGGGAGCGGGAAGGCACCTTCCACGCCCCCAACCCGGCCGGTCCGCTGGCCGACGGCTTCGAGCGCGTCGCCGATCGGAAGAAGCTCTACGTCCTCGACATGTTCCCGTACCCCTCGGGCAGCGGGCTCCACGTGGGGCACCCGCTGGGCTACATCGGCACCGACGTGTACGCCCGCTACAAGCGGATGACCGGCCACAACGTCATCCACGCCATGGGCTACGACGCCTTCGGCCTGCCCGCCGAGCAGTACGCAGTGCAGACCGGCCAGCACCCGCGTGTCACCACCGAGGCCAACATCGCCAACATGCGCCGCCAGCTGGGGCGGCTCGGGCTGGGTCACGACCCCCGGCGCAGCGTGGCCACCACCGACGTGGCGTTCTACCGGTGGACCCAGTGGATCTTCTTGCAGGTCTTCGGCAGCTGGTACGACGCCGAGGCCGGCACGGCCCGGCCCATCGCCGAGCTGGAGGCCGAGCTCGACGCCGGCACCCGGGAGCCGCAGCCCGGTACGAACCCCGGCGGTCGCCCCTGGTCGGAGCTCGACGCCGTGGAGCGGGGCCGGGTGCTCGACGCCCACCGCCTCGCCTACCTCTCGGAAGCGCCGGTGAACTGGTGTCCGGGGCTCGGCACGGTGCTGGCCAACGAGGAGGTCATCGACGGGCGCTCCGAACGGGGCAACTTCCCGGTGTTCCGCCGCCCGCTCAAGCAGTGGAAGATGCGGATCACCGCCTACGCCGACCGCCTCATCGACGACCTCGACCGGCTCGACTGGCCCGAGTCGATCAAGCTCATGCAGCGGAACTGGATCGGGCGCAGCGAGGGCGCCGAGGTGCGCTTCGCCACCGACGCCGGCGACCTGGTCGTGTTCACCACCCGGCCGGACACCCTGTTCGGTGCCACCTACATGGTGGTGGCGCCCGAACACCCGGTGGTCGACGACCTGGTGACGGAGGCGTGGCCCGACGCCGTCGACGAGCGCTGGACCGGCGGTCAGGCCACACCGGCCGAGGCCGTCGCCGCCTACCGCCGCCAGGTGGAGCTGAAGAGCGACATGGACCGCCAGGCCGACGACCGGGAGAAGACCGGCGTGTTCACCGGCGCGTTCGCCACCAACCCGGTCAACGGGTCCTCGATCCCGATGTTCATCGCCGACTACGTCCTCATGGGCTACGGCACCGGAGCGATCATGGCCGTGCCCGGTCAGGACCAGCGCGACTGGGACTTCGCCGGCGCCTTCGGCCTGCCGGTGATCCGCACCGTGCAGCCGCCCCAGGGCTTCGACGGCGAGGCCTACACCGGCGAGGGCCCGGCCATCGCATCCGGGTTCCTCGACGGCCTCGGCATCGCCGAGGCCAAGGCCGCCATGATCGAGTGGCTCGAGGAGCAGGGCCTCGGCACCCGCACCGTCACCTACAAGCTCCGCGACTGGCTGTTCTCCCGCCAGCGCTACTGGGGCGAGCCGTTCCCGATCGTCTACGACGAGCACGACCGGCCCCGTGCTGTGCCCGAGGACCAGCTCCCGGTCACGCTGCCGGAGATCGACGACTACACGCCCCGCACCTTCGCCGAGGACGACAACACCTCGGAGCCCGAGTCACCGCTCGGGCGGGCCGCCGACTGGGCGGAGGTCACCCTCGACCTGGGCGACGGGCCGAAGGTGTACCGCCGCGAGCTGAACACGATGCCGCAGTGGGCCGGGAGCTGCTGGTACGAGCTCCGCTACCTCGATCCCACCAACGAGAAGGCCTTCGTCGATCCCGCCGTGGAGCAGTACTGGATGGGCCCGCAGCACGAGGGCGACACCGGCGGCGTCGACCTCTACGTCGGGGGTCAGGAGCACGCCGTCCTCCACCTGCTGTACGCCCGCTTCTGGCACAAGGTGCTCCACGACCTCGGGCACGTCAGCTCGGTGGAGCCCTTCCGGGGCCTGTTCAACCAGGGCTACATCCAGGCCGCCGCCTTCACCGACGAGCGGGGCTTCTACGTGGAGGCCACCGAGGTCGAAGAGCGCGACAACGCCTTCTTCCACGAGGGCGCGCCCGTGAAGCGGGAGTTCGGGAAGATGGGCAAGTCGCTGAAGAACGCCGTCACGCCCGACGAGATGTACGCCGAGTACGGCGCCGACACCCTGCGGCTCTACGAGATGTCCACCGGCCCCCTCGACCAGAGCCGGCCGTGGGAGACGCGGGCCGTCGTCGGCGTGTTCCGCCTCCTGCAGCGCATCTGGCGCAACCTGCTCGACGAGCACACCGGCGAGCTGCAGGTGGCCGACGCCGCCGTCGACGACGACACGCTGCGCATCCTCCACCGCACGATCGCCTCGGTGCGGGCCGACATGGACGCCCTGCGGTTCAACACGGCCATCGCCCGCATCACCGAGCTCAACCACCACCTCACCAACAGGTTCGCCGAGGAACCGCTGCCGCGCGCGGTGGCGGAGCCGCTGGTGAAGCTGCTGGCGCCGCTCGCGCCCCACGTGGCCGAGGAGCTGTGGCAACGCCTCGGCCACGAGAGCTCGCTGGCGTGGGAGGAGTTCCCGGAGGCCGATCCCGCCCGCCTCGTCGAGGACACCGTCGAGGTGCCCGTGCAGATCAACGGCAAGGTGCGGGCTCGGCTGGTCCTGGCCGCCGGGCTCGGGGCCGACGAGCTGGAAACGGCGGCGCGGGCCGACGCCAAGGTCGCCGAACTGCTCGACGGCTCGACGATCCGGAAGGTGATCGCCGTGCCGGGCAAGCTCGTGAACTTCGTCGTCGGCTAGTCCCGACGACGTCCCGATGAAGCGCTACGCGCTCTTCAGCTGCTCCATCACCGTCGTCCAGCGATCGGGGTCGCTGGCGTAGGGGGCGTAGAAGCTGATGCGGTGGATCACGTCGCCGTAGCGCTTGTTGAGCTCCGGCGCGATGCCCTCGGGCTCGGCCACGACGGCGAAGGCGTTGAGGATGTCGTCGGTGATGAGGTCGCCCATCTCCTGCCACTTGCCTTCCTTCGACATGCGGTTGAGCTCGTCCTGGAGCTCGCCCCAGCCGTGGAGCTCGAGCACCGGCCGGTAGGCCGGGGTGGAGCCGTAGAAGGCGATCTGCTGCTTGGTGCCGGCGATGGACTTGGCCATCTCGTCCTCGTTGGTGCCCGTGACCACGAAGGCCGGACCGGAGATCTCGATGTCCCCCAGGCTGCGGCCGCCCTTCTTCGCGCCGCGCTCGAGGGCCGGGAGGGTGACCTCGCGGAGGTAGCGCTCGGTGGTGAAGCCGTGGCAGAGGAAGCCGTCGCAGACCTCGCCGGCCACCTCGGTCATGAGCTCGCCCACGCCGGCGAGGAAGACCTTGGCGGTGCCGTGCGGGTTGGGGCCGGGGTTGAAGAAGGGCGTCATCAGGGTGTGGGTGTAGAAGTCGCCCCGGAAGTCGAGCTTCGAGCCGTCCTCCCACGACTGCCAGATGGCGCGCATGGCCAGGATCAGCTCGCGCATGCGGGCGGCGGGCTTCGACCACGGCATCGAGAACCGCTTCTCGATGTGGGGCTTGATCTGGCTGCCGAGGCCCAGGATGAACCGGCCTCCGGACGCGGCCTGGAGGTCCCAGGCGATGTTGGCCAGGTTCATCGGGCTGCGGGCGAACGCCACCGCGATGCCGGTGCCCAGCTCCACCTTCTCCGTCTGCTGTGATGCGAGCAGGAGGGGGAAGAACGGGTCGTGGGACGTCTCGGCCGTCCACAGCCCGTCGTACCCCTGGCCCTCGAGCTTGGCCGCTGCCGCGCCCGCTCCCCGCAGATCTGCTCCGATGCCTCCGTCGACCTTCATGGCGGCGACCCTAATCCGGTTCTTGACCGGGCGGTCAAGATGCTGCTCGGGTCAGCTCTGCTCCCGGAGGAACCGCTCGAGCTCGGCGGCCAGCTCGTCACCGGAGGTGCCCGACAGCTCGAGGTTGGTGACGGCTTCGTCGGCCTGGAGCTCGAGTTGCTCGAGCATGGCGAGGTGCTCGGGGTTCTGGGCGATCAGCTGGTCGAGCCGCGTGCGGTTGGCGTCGGTGCGCTCCCGCAGGTCGGCCAACGGGAGGTCGAGCCCGCCGACGCTGGCCGCGGTCTCGAGCAGGGCCAGGCTGGCGCCGGGGTACGGCATGGCCGACACGTAGTGGGGCACCTGCGCCCACAGCCCGAGGCTGGGGAGCCCCCGGATGGCAGCTCGCCGTTCGATCATCCCTTGGACGCCGGTGGGCACCTCGATGCTCGACCGGATGAGCCCGGCCGTGAGCTCCTCCGTTGATGCCGAGGCGGCGACGAGCGACGGCCGGGTGTGGGGCGCCGGGGCCGGGTAGGCGCCGAGGCCGATGATCAGCCGGGTGCCGAGGTCGCCGGCCAGGTCGACCACCTGCTCGCTGAAGGCCAGCCAGGCGTGGTCGGGCTCGTTGCCGACGAGGAGCAGCACGTCGTTGCCGGCGTCGTCGGTGGCCCAGCTCAGCTCGGTCTCCTCCCAGGTGAGCTGGGTGTTCACACCCTCCTCGAGTCGCATGGTCGGGCGGCGGGCCCGCCAGTCGAGGAGCTGATCGGCGTCGAACCGGGCGATGGTGCGGCGCTCCAACCTGTCGAGGAGCACCTGGGCGGCCCCGTCGGCACCGAAGCCGGCGTCGATCCAACCCTTCAGCACCATGATGAGGACAGGGCGGTCGAGCACGGGCTGCTCGACCATGGCGTAGAGCGGTTGCGTCACTAGCCCAACCGGGCGACGGCCTCGGCGGCCTGTTCGGCACACCGTTCGACCTGCTTGGCGAACGGCGCGAACGCCGAGGTGTCACCGCTGTTGCCCATGGCGCCGCCGACGTAGCGGGCGTAGACGCCTTCCACGATGCAGGCCAGCTTCCAGAACCCGAACGCGATGTAGAAGTCGATCTGCGACAGGTCACGCCCCGACGCCTCGGCGTAGCGGTCGAGCATCTGCTTGCGGCTGAGGAAGCCCTCGATGGCGGTGGGCGACCCGAGCGCCGAGCCGGTGTCGTGGGCCTCGTTCCAATAGACCATCAGCAGGCCGACGTCGGCGAGCGGATCACCGAGGGCGCAGATCTCCCAGTCGAGCACGGCGATGACGTTGCCGTCGGCGTCGGTCATGCAGTTGTCGAGGCGGTAGTCGCCGTGGACGATGGAGGCCCGGCCCTGGTCGGGGATGCGCGCCAGGAGCGTGTCGTGCACCTCGTCGACGAGGGGGAGCTCCCGCGTCTTCGACTTCTCCCACTGCCCGTACCAGCGCTTCAGCTGGCGGGCGATGTAGTCCTCCTTCTTGCCGAGGTCACCGAGGCCGACGGCGTCGGGGTCGACGGCGTGGATCCGGGCGAGGGTGTCGGCGATGGAGTGGCTGGCGTTGGTACGGGCCCCGACCGACAGCTGCGACGCAGCCTCGGCGTCCCGCAGGACCAACCCGTCGACGAACTCCATCACGTAGAACGGCGCGCCGTTGACCCTGTCGTCGGGCGACAGGCCGGCCACCGGCGCCACCGGCACGTCGGTTGGTGCGAGGGCGCTGATGATCTTGTGTTCGCGTCCCATGTCGTGGGCGGTGGCGAGCACGTGACCGAGCGGCGGGCGTCGCAGCACCCAGTGCTTCCCGGCGGCGTCGGTGACGCGGTAGGTGAGGTTCGAGTGGCCACCGGCGATGAGCTCGAAGTCGAGCGGCGCGGCGACCTCGGGCACGTTGGCCGTGAACCACTGCGTCACGTCGTCGGCGTCGATGCCCTTGATGTCGTTGCTCAACCGAATCCTCCCCGGGGGCCGTTGGTGGCCAGGTGGGCGAGGGTATCCCCGCCGGTAGATTCACGGCATGTCCATCGACGTCACCGATGCCACGTTCCCCACCGAGGTGGTCGAGCGGTCGAAGTCCGTCCCGGTCGTCGTCGATCTCTGGGCCGAGTGGTGCGGCCCCTGCAAGCAACTCGGTCCGATCCTCGAGAAGGTGATCGGCGAGACGCAGGGCAAGGTGGTGCTCGCCAAGGTCGACGTCGACAGCAACCGGCAGACCGCCGACGCCTTCCAGGTGCAGGGGATCCCCGCCGTCTACGCCCTGAAGGACGGCCGCATCGTCGACGGGTTCGTCGGCGCCCAGCCCGAGGCCGCCGTGCGCGAGTTCGTCGACCGCCTCCTCCCCACCGAGGAGGAGGACCAGCAGGCCGCCCTCCTCGCAGCCGGCGACGAGCCGTCGCTCCGAGCTGTCCTCGAGGACGATCCCGGCAACGAGGCCGCCGTCGTGGCGTTGGCCGAGCTGCTCGTCGGACGGGGCGACCCCGGCTCGATCGAGGAGGCTCTCGCCTTGCTCGAACGGATCCCCGAGTCGGCCGACACCCGCCGGGTGGCGGCGCTGGCCCGGGTCGGTGGCGCCGCAGAGGTGTCGGACGACGCGGTCACCGGCGAGCTCGACGAGCTCCTCGCCCGCGTGAAGGAGGACGACGACGCCCGGCAGCGCTTCGTCGACCTGCTCGAGGTGCTCGGTGCGGACGACCCCCGCACGGCGAGCTACCGCAAGCGCCTCACCAGCGCCCTCTTCTGATCGAACATCCGATCCTGTAGCCGCCCATTTCCGGCGGCCCGCCCTGGGGGTACCCTCGGGGTGCCTTCCCCCGAACGGCGTGGCTCCCCCTGCGGAGCGTTCGACGAGCGGAGGCCCGGGTGGCCGAACCCTTCGACCCCGACGACGAGGCCTTGTCGCGCCCGTCGCCGCCGATCGGCTGGCGAGAACGGCTCGACCACCTCGCTGACGCGACCGGGTCGTCGCCAGCCCGCCTGGTCGGCGGCACCATCGCTGTCGCGGCCGTGCTCGTCGGCGGGTACTGGCTGACACGACCGCCCGCGGCACCACCCGAGACGGCGCTGCCGTTCGCCACCACCGTGCCCATGGCGGCGGCAACAACGCCGAGCACCACCGCGCCGGCCGAGCTGGTGATCCACGTGGCGGGGGCCGTGGCCCGACCCGGGGTGACCCGGGTGGCGGCGGGCGCTCGGGTGGTCGACGCCGTGGACGCCGCCGGTGGCCTGGCGTCCCAGGCCGATGGCTCCCGGGTCAACCTCGCCGCGCCAGTAGCGGACGGGGAGCGCGTGTACATCCCCGCCGTCGGCGAGGCCGCGCCACCTCCGGCGGCCGGCGTCGGGGGAGCGGCCGCCGCCGAGCCGGCTGGCCCGATCAACCTCAACACCGCCACCGTCGACCAGCTCGACGAGCTGCCTGGTGTCGGTCCGGCCACCGCCACCGCCATCGTCAGCCATCGCGATCGCGTCGGCGGGTTCACGTCGGTGGACCAACTGCTCGACGTCCGTGGCATCGGGGAGGCCAAGCTCGAGCAGCTCCGGCCCCTCGTCACGGTGTGACGCGGTGCCCGACCGCTGGATCGTCGCCCTCGCCGCGAGCGCGGCGATCGGAGCGCTGCGCCCGTCGCCGACGCCGTTGCTCGTGGGGGCCGTGCTCAGCGTCGGCGCGCTCCTGCTACGACGGCCGGCGTGGCTGTGCCTGGCGATCGCGCTGTGCACGAGCTCGCTGGCCCAGCGCGCCCTCGACGGCCTCGACGGGTTGCCGGCCGCCACGGTGCGAGCACCCGTGGTGCTCCTCACCGACCCGGAGGCATCGTTCAACGGCGTTCGTTCCGAGGCCCGCTACGCGGGGCGCCACGTCGAGCTCCGCGCCGCCGGCCCGGCGGCCGACGCGCTCCGCGACCGGCTCGCCGGCGAGCACCTCGTGGTCCGGGCCACCACCCGGCCGGGAGCGGGCGGCGACTGGGAGGAGGTGCGGCACCTCGCCGGCGTCCTCACCGTGCACCGGGTGGAGTCGTGGGGTCCCCCGGAGCTGCCGTGGCGCGTCGCCAACGGGCTGCGGCGGACGATCACCGCCGGGGCCACGTCGCTGTCCGCGGACCAGCAGGCGCTCTTCTCGGGGTTGGTGCTGGGCGACGACCGGGCCCAATCCGCGGCACTGGCCGACGACTTCCGCGGCGCGGGTCTCACCCACCTCCTCGCCGTTTCGGGACAGAACGTGGCCTTCGTGCTGGCGCTGCTCGGGCCGCTCGGCCGTCGTCTGCACCTGGCCCCCCGGTTGCTGCTCACCCTGGCCGCGATCGGCCTGTTCGGCGTGATGACCCGGTTCGAACCCTCGGTGCTCCGTGCCAGCGCGATGGCGGCGGTGGCGGCCACCGCCGGCACTGCTGGGCTGCCCGCGCAACGGCTGCGGATCCTTTCGGTAGCCCTCACCGGGCTGCTCGTGATCGATCCCCTGCTCGTACGGTCGGTCGGGTTCCAGCTGTCGGTGGGCGCCACGATCGCCATCGCCCTCATGGCCCGGCCGATCGCGGCGGCGTTGCCGGGCCCGGCCTGGCTGCGGGACGCGATGGCCGTCACCGTGGCGGCCCAGCTGGGGGTGGCGCCGGTGCTCCTCGCCCGGTTCGGACCCATCCCGCTGGCATCCCTCCCCGCCAACGTGCTGGCCGTCCCCGCGGCTGGGCTGGTGATGGGCTGGGGGCTCACGGGGGGCCTGCTGGCCGGGCTGGCGCCTGCGGGCGCGGCGGCCTGGCTCCACCTCCCCAGTCGCCTCCTCCTCGGGTGGATCGGTGGCGTGGCGCAGCGCTCGGCCCGGCTCCCGATCGGTGAGGTCGGGTGGGTGTCGGTCGTGGTCCTCGCGGCGGCGGTGGGGCTGATGGTCGCCGGCTCGCGACGGCCGACGGCTCGAACGTTGGGTGGCCTCGGTCGCTGGGCCGCGGTGTGCACCTTCGCGGTGGTGGTGATGGCCCGGCAGGCTCCGCCGCCCCTGCGCGACGAACTGACCGCAGGCGTCGTGCGCTGGCACCACGGCTCGACGGACGTCGTGGTGCTGGGCGGTGGGGGGTGGCGCAACCAACCGAACCGCGCCGAGGTGCTGGCATCGCTGCGACGGGCCGGCGTCGGTGGGATCGACCTCCTCGTGGCCGACGGCAGCGATGCCGACCTCGTCGCCGCGGTGACCACCCGGCATCCCACTGGCGTGGTCGTGGCCCGGGATCCGATCGATGACCTGGACGTGACCCCGCCGCCGAGGACCCCCGTCTCGGCGCACATCGGTGACCTGCTGGTCACGCTGGCGCCCGGCGAGGACCGCACCGTCGTGGAGGCGCGGCCGTCGGGGGTCGATCCCCACGGGGGGTGACGCTCCGTGTGTGACCCGGGCTCCCTGGGGAACGCTTCCAGATCGTCGGGCGGACCCGTCGCGCGACCCCGTGGAGGCCCTTGGTGACCGTTGTACTGAACCCCCCCGACGTCGGGGACCCCGTCGCCGGGGCCCCGGCCCTAGCGCCCCTCCTCGAACGGATCGAGGGGCGCACGGCCGTCGTCGCCGTGGTGGGGCTGGGTTACGTGGGCTTGCCGCTGGCACTCGCCGCGGACGGCGCCGGGTTTCCCACGATCGGCTTCGACGTGGACCCCGACCGTGTGGGTCAGCTCCGGGACGGACGTTCGTACCTCCCCGGCGACGTGGACGACACCTCGGTCGCTCGGTCGTCGGTCGACTGGGAGGCGGACCGCGCCGTCCTGGCGGCCGCCGACGTGCTCGTCATCGCCGTCCCCACACCGCTGCGGGACGGCTCGCCGGATCTCGGGCCCGTCCGGGGCGCAGCGGAGGCAGTCGCTGCTGTGCTCCGCCCTGGGCAGCTCGTGGTGTTGGAGTCGACCACCTGGCCGGGCACCACGGAGGAGGTGCTCCAGCCGCTGTTGGAGGCATCGGGGTTGCGGGCCGGCACGGACTTCGCGCTGGCGTTCTCCCCGGAGCGAGTCGACCCGGGCTCGTCGTGGGACGTGTCGACGACGCCGAAGGTGGTCGGTGGGGTCACCCGGGCCGATGCCACGGTGGCGGCCGCCTTCTACCGCGGGTTCGTGCCGGCGGTACACGTGACCTCGACACCACGCGAAGCCGAGATGGCAAAGCTCATCGAGAACACCTTCCGGCAGGTGAACATCGGGCTGGTCAACGAGCTCGCCACCCTCGCGCCGGCGCTGGGCGTGGACATGTGGGAGGCGCTCGAAGCCGCGGCCACGAAGCCGTTCGGGTACCTCCCGTTCTGGCCCGGGCCGGGGGTTGGCGGGCACTGCATCGCCGTGGACCCCACCTACCTGTCGTGGCGCTGCGAGCAGCAGCTCGGCTTCGGTGTCGGCTTCATCGCCCACGCCCGCAACGTGAACAACAAGATGCCGGCGTATGTGGTGTCACGGGCAGCCGAGGTCCTGAACGATCGCGCCTCGAAGGCCCTTCGAGGTTCGCGGGTCTGCGCGATCGGCGCGGCCTACAAGGCCGGCGTCGGCGACGTGCGGGAGTCGCCGGCCGTCGCCGTGATCGACCGGCTCGTCGGTGCGGGGGCCGAGGTCGACGTGGTGGACCCCTTCGTCGCCGCCGTGGACGTGGCCGGGGGCACCCGGCCCACGGTGGCGCTCGATCGGGCTCTCGATGGCGACCCCGACCTCGGCATCATCCTCACGCCGCAGCCTGGTGTGGACCTCGACCGGCTCATCGGGACCGGGGTGCCCGTGCTCGACGCCTGCGGCGCGACGCGAGCGGAGCGAGCGGGGTCGGTGGTGCTCCTGTGACGGTGCTGCGCACGGAGGCGAGGGTCGTTGGTGCGGTGTACCTCGTCGCCCTCCTCGTGCTCGTCTGGTTCAGCCGCGACCTCACCTTCGCCAACCTGGCCAGCGATCCCTTCTTCGCCACCTACTCGATCGCCGTCGTGGCCTACGTGCTCGGCCGGTTCTTCGTGTCCCTGGCCTACCGCCCCGCGCCCGACCGGGGGCACCGGCCCCGGGTGTCGGTCATCGTCCCCGCCTTCAACGAGGAGGACGGGATCATCGGCACGATCGAGTCGTGCTTCGCCAGCCACTACCCAGCCGATCGCTTCGAGGTGATCGTGGTGAACGACGGCTCGACCGACGGCACGTGGGATCGGATCCTCGAGGCCAAGCGCCGCTTCCCGGAGCTGTACGCCGTCGACCTCGGCCGGAACTACGGCAAGCGGGGTGCGATGGCCGAGGGGATGCGCCGGGCCACGGGAGAGGTCTTCGCCTTCGTCGACTCGGACAGCTACCTCGATGCCGACTGCCTCCGCTTCCTCGTCGCCCCGTTCGCCGACCAGCGGATCGGCGCCGTGGTGGGGCACGCCGACGTCCGCAACCGGGAGTCGACCATGTGGGCCCGGATGCAGGCGGTGCGCTACTGGAGCGCGTTCCGGGTCATCAAGGCCACGGAGTCCATGTTCGGCGGGACGGTGATCTGCGCGTCCGGGTGCTGTGCGGCCTATCGGGCCTCGGTGGTGCTCGAGCTCCTGCCGGCATGGGAGTTCCAGCGGTTCCTCGGCCAGCCCGCCACGTTCGGGGACGACCGTGCGTTGACGAACCGAGTGCTGCGCACCCACCGGGTCGTGTACCAGGAGAACGCGCTCGCCGAGACAGTCGTGCCGGAGCGGTTGCGGGTGTTCTTCCGCCAGCAGCTGCGGTGGAAGAAGTCGTGGTTGAGGGAGAACCTCTACGTGATCCGGTTCATCTGGCGGAAGCACCCGCTCGGGGCCCTGTTCACCTACGCCGGCGTCGCCTTCCCGTTCATCGCGCCGTTCGTGGTCGCCCACGCGGTCACCAACGTGGCCGGCAGCGTGGGGACGCTGTGGTTCTACCTCGTCGGCTCGTACGCCATGGCGGTGCTCTACTCGCTCTACTACCTGGTCCGACGGCCCGACGGACTGTGGTTCCACGGCGTCACCTTCGTCGCCCTCTACATGACGGTGCTCGTGTTCCAGACCTACTGGGGGATGTTCACGATGCGCGACACGCGGTGGGGGACCCGCGCCTCCACGGTCGATCACGCCGAGATCGATCCTTCGGCGGTCACCGCCCTGCCGCCGGCGTCTCGGGAGCCGGTCCCGGTCTCGCTGCACCTGTTCGCCCCGGCCGTGCCGGCGGTGGTGGCCGGATGAGCGTCCGTTCCGACCGCCGTAGCCTCCGCCAGCTGGTCGTCGGCCTCGCCGCCCTTCCGGTGTCGGTGCTGCCGTTGGCCGCGTACGCCACCTGGACGCCGCAGGGCCAGCACCTCGCCGATCGCATCACCGTGCAGATCGATCCGCCGCACCTGCCGCAGCTGAGCGGCGAGGAGGTGGCCAGCATCCGGGCGATCGCGCCGCGCTACCGGGGCACCGTGCTGCCCCTCGTGTACCACGGCGTCGGGTCGGCGACCGCAGCCGAGGGCGACTTGGCCGTCTCACCGGAGCGCTTCGCCGAGCACCTGGCCGCCATGCGGGCGGCGGGGATGCACTTCGTCACTGCCAGCGACGTGGCCGCGGCCTTCGCAGGCGAGGCACCTCTGCCCGATCGAGCCGTGCTCATCACGTTCGACGACGGACGGAGCGACGCCGTGCTGTTCGCCACGCCGTTGCTGCGGCAGGCGGGAGCTCGGGCGACGATGTTCGCCATCACCCGTGCGGCCGACGCCGACGGCAGCCCGTACTACGCCAGCTGGGACGACCTCGACCCGGAGGTGTGGGACGTGCAGTCGCACACCTCCGACCTCCACCGCGCCCAGGACACGCCGGACGGCAGCCTGCCGTCGCTCACGAGCCGGGCCGAGGGCGAGTCCCGCGTCGAGTGGTCCGAGCGGGTCCGGGCCGACCTCGACGAGGCCGACGAGGCCATCGAAGCCGAGACCGGCCGCCGGCCGGTCGCCTTCGCCTACCCCTTCGGTGCCTATGGGGCCGATCGCACCAACGATCCCGTGCTGCGTCCCCTCCTCGCGGTCGAGCTGGGCCGCCGGTACCGCTTGGCCTTCCACCAGGACGACCAGGAGACCGTGGCCCCCGTCGGCCCCATGAGCCCGGCGCTCGGCATCCGACGGCTGGAGGTGGGGGACTGGTCCGGCGAGGAGCTCGTGGCCCGGTTGGCCAGCGCGGCGAGGAGGCCGGTGGAGCTCCGATAGGTTCGGCTCGTGCGAGGAACGGTGCCGTGGACGGTGGTGACGGAGGTGCCGGTGCCTGAGCTCATGCTCGGTCCGCACCGGTTCGACATCCGGTACCGGGCCCTCGTGATGGGCATCCTCAACCGCACCCCCGACTCGTTCTTCGACCAGGGCACCTACTTCGACTTCGACACCTTCCTGGCCAAGGCGGAGCAGCTCGTGGTCGAGGGGGCCGACTTCCTCGACGTCGGCGGCGTGAAGGCTGGGCCCGGGCCGGAGGTGGGGGAGGCCGAGGAGCTGGAGCGGGTGATCCCGGCCATCGAAGCCCTCCGGGCCCGGTTCGACGTACCGATCTCGGTCGACACCTGGCGCTCCGGCGTGCTCCGCGCCGCGCTCGAGGCGGGGGCGGTGGTCGGCAACGACATCAGCGGCTTCGCTGACCCGGACTACCTCACCGTCGCGGCCGCGGCGGGCGCGTCGGTGGTGGCCACCCACATCCGCATCGGTCCCCGGGTGCCCGATCCCGAGCCGGTCTACGACGAGCCGGTCGTCGACGCCGTGGTCCGCTTCCTCCGCGACCGGGCTGAACAGGCCGAGGCCGCTGGCATCCCGCGGGAGCGCATCATGGTCGACGCCGGGCTCGACCTCGGCAAGACCGAACCGCAGTCGCTCGAGCTCCTGCGAGCCCATGACCGGCTGGCCGGGCTCGGTTGGCCGCTCTTCCTCTCGGCCAGCAACAAGCGCTTCCTCGGCGAGCTGGCCGGCACCGACGTCACCGATCGCCGGGAGGCCAGCCACGCCGCCCACGCCCTCGGGATCGCGCTCGGGAGCCGGATCCTCCGCGCCCACGACGTCCAAGGTGCTCGTCGCACGGCCGACGTGGTCGCCGCGGTACTGGAGGCCCGGGTCGAGGTGGGCGCGTGACCGGCGCCGGCGCAGCCATCACCCTCCTGCGCGGCGACGACGAGTCGGTGCTGCGCGACGCCGTGCGCAACCTCGTCGACGAACTGGTCGGCACGGAGGACCGGGCCCTCGTGGTGGAGGAGGTGGAGGTCACCACGTCCGGTTCGGACACCGACGGCCCCGACCCGCTCGTCGCCCTCGTCGACGCCGCGCAGACCCCACCCTTCCTCACCGAGCACCGGGTGGTGCTCGGCCGGGTCGTCGACAAGCGCGAGCGCAACGACCAGGTGCAGCCACTCGTCGACTACCTCCTGGATCCACTGCCATCCACCCGGCTGGTGCTCGAGTGGCGGGCGGGGAAGGTGCCCAAGGCCCTCGCCGAGGGCATCACCCGCGCCGGCGGCACCGTGGTCGACACCAGCCCCGGGCGGAAGCTCGGCGACTGGGTGCAGAAGCACCTCGCCGATGCGGGCCTGAAGGTCGACAGCGACGGTCGGCAGCGCCTGGTGACCTGGCTGGGCGACGACCCCGGCCGCCTCCTCGGACTGGTCGACCTGCTCGTGTCGAGCTTCGGGACGGGCACCAAGATCGGCCGCGCCGACATCGAGCCGTTCCTCGGCGATGACGGTGGTGTTCCGCCCTGGGACCTCACCGACGCCATCGACAAGGGCGACCGGGCGAGGGCCCTCGAGCTCCTCAAGCGCATGACGGCACAGGGCGACCGGCACCCGTTCCAGGTGCTCGCCACCCTCCACTCGCACTTCGCCCGCATCCTTCGGCTCGACGGCGCCGATGTGGCCACCGAGCAGCAGGCCGCGGAGCTCCTCGGCATCAAGGGCTCGACCTTTCCGGCCAAGAAGGCGCTGGGTCAGGCCCGCAAGCTCGGCCACGACCGCATCGTGCGCATCATCGACCTGTTGGCCGAGGCCGACCTCGACCTCCGGGGCGGCAAGGCGTGGCCCGACGGGCTCGTGCTCGAGGTGCTGGTGGCCCGCATCGCCACCATGTCGCGGTAGGGGCGGACCGAGGTCCGGACGCGACACTGCCGGGCCAGGAGCCCGGCAGCACGAACGCTCAGCGAGCGGTCAGTCGTTCTTGGCGGCCAGCCGCTTCATGAGGCGCGACTTGCGACGGGCGGCAGCGTTCTTGTGGATCACGCCCTTGGTGGCGGCGGTGTCGACCCGCTTCACGGCCAGGCGGGTGGCCTCGGCTGCGTTGTCCGCGCCCTCGTCGATCGCCGTGATGGCGTTCTTGGTACGGGTCTTCAGCTCGCTGCGAACCGCCTTGTTGCGCTCGGTGCGCTTGATGGTCTGGCGGTTGCGCTTGATCTGGCTCTTGATGTTGGCCATCGGGTCCTGCCGGGTCGTCGAAATCGAACCGTTTCAGGGTAGTCCCGAAGCTTGTTTCGCGTCACATCTACGGGCACCGATAGCTTCGAGCATCCCCCTATGGACCTGAGCCACATCCGCAACCTGTCGATCGTCGCGCACGTCGACCACGGGAAGAGCACGCTCGCCGACCGGATCCTCGAGCTGTGCGGCGCCGTCGACCCCCGGGACATGCGGGCCCAGTACCTCGACACGATGGACCTGGAGCGCGAGCGGGGGATCACGATCAAGCTCCAATCGGTCCGCCTCGACTGGAAGGACCACGTCCTCAACCTGATCGACACCCCGGGCCACGTGGACTTCGGCTACGAGGTGTCCCGCTCGCTGGCCGCCTGCGAGGGGGTGATCCTGCTCGTCGACGCCGCCCAGGGGATCGAGGCCCAGACGCTGGCCAACTGCTACCTGGCCCTCGAGAGCGACCTCGAGATCGTGGCCTGCATGAACAAGATCGACCTTCCGGCCGCCGAACCCGAGCGCTGCGCGGCGGAGATCGAGGCCGTGCTCGGCATCCCGGCCGACGAGGTGCTGCGGATCAGCGCCAAGACCGGCGAGGGCGTCGCCGATCTGCTCGACGCCGTGATCAGCCGGATCCCGGCCCCGGTGGGCAGCGCCACCGATCCGCTCCAGGCCCTCATCTTCGACTCGCACTACGACTCCTACCGCGGCGTGGTGTCGTCGGTCCGGGTGATGAACGGCGTGTTGAAGACGGGCGCCCGCCTCCGCTTCATGCAGGCCAAGGCCATCCACGACGCGGACGAGGTGGGCGTCCGGCGGCCCGACATGACGCCGGTGGGGTCGCTCGGGCCGGGGGAGACGGGCTACCTGATCGCGGGCATCAAGGACGTGCGCGAGGCTCGCTCCGGTGAGACCGTCACCGAGGCCGGTCGCATGGCCGACCAGGCCCTCGAGGGTTACCGGGACCCGAAGCCGATGGTGTTCTGCGGGCTGTACCCGATCGACGGCGATCAGTTCTCCGACCTGCGGGACGCCCTCGAGAAGCTCCGGTTGAACGACGGCAGCTACACGTACGAACCGGAGACCTCGGGAGCGCTCGGGTTCGGGTTCCGGTGCGGGTTCCTCGGGCTGCTGCACCTCGAGATCATCCGGGAGCGCCTGGCTCGCGAGTTCAACCTCGACCTCATCGCCACCGCGCCGTCCGTGGCCTACCTGATCCACAAGACGGACGGAACGGTGGTCGAGGTGCACAACCCGTCCGACCTTCCGTCGCCCACCGAGATCGACCACATCACCGAGCCCATGCTCAAGTGCACGATCCTCACGCCGAAGGACTACGCCGGCACGATCATGGACCTCTGCCAGACGCGTCGGGGCGAGATGCTGAAGCTCGAGTACCTCACGCCCGAGCGCATGGAGCTCGTCTACCGGGTGCCGCTCGCCGAGGTGGTGCGCGACTTCTTCGACCAGCTGAAGAGCCGTACGCAGGGCTACGCCTCGCTCGACTACGAGACCGACGAGTACCAGATGGCCGACCTCGTGAAGGTCGACGTGCTCCTGAACGGCGTGGCCGCCGACGCCTTCTCCACGATCCTCCACAAGGACAAGGCCGAGGACTACGGGCGGCGCATCTCCGAGAAGCTCAAGGAGCTGATCCCCCGCCAGATGTTCGACGTGCCGATCCAGGCCGCCATCGGCGGGCGGATCATCTCCCGGGAGACGGTGAAGGCCAAGCGCAAGGACGTGCTGGCCAAGTGCTACGGCGGCGACATCACCCGGAAGCGCAAGCTCCTCGAGAAGCAGAAGGAGGGCAAGAAGCGCATGAAGAACATCGGCCGGGTCGAGGTTCCCCAGGAAGCCTTCATCTCCGCCCTCCGCCTCGACGACTGAGCGAAGCTGCCATCGACGGCTGGCACTCGGTAGCATCGAGTGCCAGCCGATCTGGCGCACCCACCATGCTCGACGAACGCAAGGCCGCCATCCTCCGGGCCGTCGTGGAGGAGTACATTGACACCGCCCAGCCGGTGGGGTCCGCGCACGTCGTGCAGGCGCCCGGTGTCCGGGTGTCGTCGGCGACGGTTCGCAACGACATGGCCACCCTCGAGCAGGAGGGGTACCTCCGGCAGCCGCACACCA